>DAOLLE010000348.1:0-4229 GCA_035331205.1 Burkholderiaceae bacterium | reverse complement strand
CCCGTCAGCCCCGTCAGCCCCGTCAGCCCCGTCAGCCCCGTCAGCCCCGTCGGCCGTGCCGCGTGACCTTCTGCAGCAGCTCGATGAGCAGCAGGTGCTCGCCTGGGGTCAGGCAGTCGTCCAGGTCCTGCTCCATCGTCGCGCACAGCGCCACGCAGCGCTGGGCCAGCTGCGCGCCCGCGTCGGTCAGCAGCACGTTCTGCGAGCGGCGATCGGAGTCCGAGCGCACCCGCTCGATCACGCCACGCTCCTGCAGGCGGTCGAGCAGGATGGTGAGGTTGGGGGAGGACAGCGCCAGCGTCTGCGCCAGCTGTTTGGGCGTGACCTGCTCATTGGCCTTGAGCAGCAGCAGCAGCGAGAACTCCACCGGCCGCAGATCCAACGGCTCGGCGACGTGGCGGGCGAACAGCCCGAGGGTGGTCACCACCGCCTGGCTGATGTGGTAGCCCAGCACGCCGCCCAGCGCGCCCTCGTCGAGCTCCTGGGCACGACTGGCCGTGGCACGCCGGCCACTGCGGGCGGGGGCTGGCGCGGGCTCCTCGGCCGGGGTCGGCGTGTCGTCGAGGCGTTCGCTCACGCGCGCACCCAGGGCAGCGGCAGCGACCAGTCCTGCACGCGCTGCCAGCGCCACTGGGCGGCCGGCAGCAGCCACTGCAGGCCGAACCGGGCGACCTCGCGCTTGCGCTCACGCTGCGCCGGGTTCGGGTGCTTGGGCGCACAGCGCGAGCTGCGTGCCCAGGCCCAGGCCAGCATCGTGTGGCCCAGCCCGTGCAGCACGTCATCGGCCACGCGAAGCGGGGCCTCCGGGTCTTCAGCGCGCGCGGCCTGCAGCGCCTGCAGGGCCTGGCGCAGCGTGGCGGCCTGGCCGGTCAGCGCATCAGATTCCAGCGTCAGCCCGTCGGCAGCGCAGGCGGCGTCTTCGGCCTCGATCTCGGCCAGCAGCGCGTCGCTGCGCCGCGGCGAGTCCAGCAGCTTGCGCATCACCAGGTCGATGGCCTGGATCTCGTTGGTGCCCTCGTAGATCAGCGCGATGCGGCTGTCGCGCACATGCTGCTCGATGCCGTACTCGTGCACGTAGCCGTAGCCACCGAAGACGCCCAGCGCGTCGTCCGCGCCGCGGTGGCCCAGGTCGGTCAAGAAGGCCTTGGCCACCGGCGTCAGCAGCGCCACCAGGTCGCCGGCCCGCTTGCGCCGGGCCTCGTCGGGGTGCTGCTCGGACTCGTCCAGCAGCACGCCGATCCAATAGGCCAGCACCCGCGCACCTTCGCTCTGCGCCTGCAGCGACAGCAGGATGCGGCGCATCGCGGGGTGCCATTCGATCAGGTCGGCACCGCTGCCACCCGGAGCTTCCGGCGGGCGCTTCGGCGCACGCAGCTGCACGCGCTCGCGGGCGTAGGCCACGGCCTTCTGCGTCGCGGCGTCCAGGTGGCCCAGGCCCTGCATCGCCACGTGCAGGCGCGCGGCGTTCATCATCAGGAACATCGCGCTCAGGCCGGCGTGCGGCTGGCCCAGCAGCCAGCCCTCGGCGCGCTCGAAGCGCATCTGGCTGGTGGCGCTGCCATGGATGCCCATCTTGTGCTCGATGCCGTCGCACCAGGCATTGTTGCGGGTCCCGTCCGGCAGGAACTTGGGCACCAGGAACAGCGACAGCCCCTTCGTGCCGCCCGGCGCATCGGGCAGGCGGGCCAGCACCAGGTGGACGATGTTGTCCGTCATGTCCTGGTCGCCGCCGGAGATGAAGATCTTGTTGCCGGTGACGGCCATGCGGTCGCCGTTGGCGATCACACCATCGGGCCGCGGCTCCAGCGGCTCGGCGCGGCTGCGGATCAGCCCCAGGTCGCTGCCGGCGGCCGGCTCTGTGAGGTTCATCGTCGCCAGCCACTCGCCGCTGACCACCTTGGGCAGGTAGCGCTCGCGGATCTCGCCCACCGCGGTGGCCTTGATGGCCTCGTACGCGCCGTGCAGCAGGCCGGGGTACATCGTCCAGCCGTGGTTGCTGGCACAGAGCATCTCGAACAGCGCGGCGTTCAGCAGGTTCGGCAGGCCCTGGCCGCCGACCTCGGGGTCACAGGCCAGCGCCGGCCAGCCGCCCTCGACGAACTGCGCCCAGGCCGCCGGGTAACCATCGGGGGTCTTCACGCCCTCGGGGCTCCAGCGGCAGCCCTGCTTGTCGCCCGGGCCGTTGATCGGCACCAGCACCTCGGTGGCGAAGCGTGCGGCCTGCTGCAGCACCTCGCGGGCGATGTCGGCATCCAGCTCGGCAAAGGCCGGCTGCTCGCGCCAGGAGGCCGGTGCATCGAGCACCTGCTCGATGACGAACTGCATGTCCTCCAGCGGAGGTGTGTACGTGCTCATTCCCTGTGACCTCGGTGGTTGTCAGCTCTTCTTGCTGCCCAGGTAGGTTTCGATGACGCGGGCGTCTTCTGCCAGTTCCTTGGCGGGGCCTTCCAGGCCGATCGCGCCGGTTTCCAGCACGTAGCCGTAGTCGGCGACTTCCAGTGCGGCGCGGGCGTTCTGCTCGATCAGCAGGATCGATACCCCCGTCTCGCGCAGGCGGTCGACGATGCGAAAGATCTCCGCCACCACCAGCGGCGCCAGGCCGAGGCTGGGCTCGTCGAGCATCAGCACCTTGGGCTGGCTCATCAGCGCGCGGCCGACCGCCAGCATCTGGCGCTCGCCGCCCGAGAGCGTGCCGGACAGCTGGGCGCGGCGCTCCTTCAGGCGCGGGAAGATCTCGTAGACCCGCTCGATCTGGTCGCGCCACTGCTTGTTGCCCAGGCGCAGCTGCCGGTAGCCGCCGAGCACCAGGTTGTCCTCCACCGGCATGGTCGAGAAGAGCTCGCGCTTTTCGGGCACCAGCGCCAGGCCCATCATCACGCGGTCCTCGAGCGTGGCGTTGGCCAGCGACTGGCCGTCGAAGGTGATCTCGCCCTTCGCGGGCAGCACGCCCATCAGCGCATTCAGCGTGGTGGACTTGCCGGCGCCGTTCGGGCCGATCACGGTGACCACCGCGCCGCGCGGCAGCTTCAGGTTCAGGCCGGACAGCACCTCCGCCTTGCCGTAGCCGGCATGCAGGCCGCGCACATCGAGCAGCAGATCGTTGGAGTTCGCAATGCTCATGGCTCAGTGCTCCGTGCCGAGGTAGGCGGCCCGCACCGCGGGCGAGGCCTGCACCTCCTCCGGCGTGCCTTCGATCAGCTTGGTGCCGAACTCCATCACCGTGATGCGGTCGGTCAGGTTCATCACGAAGTCCATGTCGTGTTCCACCAGCAGGATGCTCATGCCCTGCGCCTTGAGCTGGCGCAGCACCATGGCCAGGGCCTGCTTTTCCTTGTGGCGCAGGCCGGCGGCGGGCTCGTCCAGCAGCAGCAGCGCCGGGTCCGTGCACAGCGCGCGGGCGATTTCCATCAGCCGCGCCGGGCCCAGCGCCAGGTTGCCGGCCAGCTCGTGCATCTGGTCTTTCATGCCGATGCGCTCCAGCTGGCGCTCGGCCTCCTTGAACAGGCGCCGCTCCTCGTCGCGGTCCAGGCGCAGCATGGCCTGGGCGACGCCGGCGTGGCTGCGCAGGTAGCCGCCCAGCGCGACGTTCTCCAGCACCGTCATCTCCGGCAGCATCTTGACGTGCTGGAAGGTGCGGCTCATGCCGCGCCGCGCGATCTCGCGCGAGGGCAGCCCGCCGACCTTCTCGCCGCGGAAGACCACGTTGCCCGCGGTCAGCGGCAGCACGCCGGTGATCAGGTTGAAGGTGGTGGACTTGCCTGCGCCGTTCGGGCCGATCAGGCCCTTGATCTCGCCGGCGCGGATCGTGAAGCTCACGTCATTGACCGCCACCAGGCCGCCGAACTGCTTGCGCACCGCCTGCACATCCAGCAGCAGCTCACCCGGCGTGGGCTTGCTGCGCTCTTCCAGCGGCGCGGCATCGGCCCAGTCGCGCACGCGGCGCGCCGTCGGGATCCAGCGGCTGCCCAGCTTCTCGATGAAGGGATACAGGCCCTGCGGCGCGTACTTGAGCACCACCACCAGCACGATGCCGAAGACGATGATCTCGTAGTTGCCGTTGCCGCCGATCAGCTTGGGCAGGATGACCTGCAGCTGGTCCTCGATGATCTTGACCAAGCCGGCGCCGACGAAGGCGCCCCAGACGTTGCCCACCCCGCCCAGCACCGCCATGAACAGGTACTCGATGCCCTTGGCCATCGAGAAGGGCGAGGGGTTCACCGTGCGCTGGA
>DAOLLE010000347.1:0-4232 GCA_035331205.1 Burkholderiaceae bacterium | reverse complement strand
TGTTCTACGGCGGCCTGGTGCGCAGCAAGAACATGCTGTCGGTGCTGATGCAGGTGTTCGTCACCTTCTCGCTGATCACCGTGCTGTGGGTCGTCTACGGCTACAGCCTGGCGTTCACGGAAGGCAACGCCTTCATCGGGGGCTTCGACCGCCTGTTCCTGAAGGGCGTGTTCGACCCGGCCAAGGGTGAGTTCGCGATGGCGGCCACCTTCAGCAAGGGCGTGGTGATCCCCGAGATCGTGTTCGTGGTCTTCCAGGCCACCTTCGCGGCCATCACCTGCGGCCTGATCGTCGGCGCCTTTGCCGAGCGCATGAAGTTCGGTGCCGTGCTGCTGTTCATGACGCTGTGGTTCACCTTCAGCTACCTGCCCATCGCGCACATGGTCTGGTACTGGATGGGCCCGGACGCCTACACCGGCAAGGAAGTGGTCGACGCGATGAACGCCAAGGCCGGCCTGATCTGGCAGTGGGGCGCGCTGGACTTCGCCGGCGGCACCGTGGTGCACATCAACGCCGCCGTGGCCGGTCTGGTCGGCGCCTACATGGTCGGCAAGCGCGTGGGCTATGGCCGCGAGGCCTTCACCCCGCACTCGCTGACGCTGACGATGGTCGGTGCCTCGCTGCTGTGGGTGGGCTGGTTCGGTTTCAACGCGGGCTCCGCGCTGGAAGCGGGCAACAGCGCTGCGCTGGCCTTCATCAACACCTTCGCCGCCACGGCTGCTGCCGTGCTGGCCTGGTGTGCGGGTGAGGCGCTGATGAAGGGCAAGGCCTCCATGCTGGGTGCCGCCTCCGGTGCGGTGGCCGGTCTGGTGGCGATCACCCCGGCGGCCGGCAACGTCGGCATCGTCGGTGGCCTGGTCATCGGCCTGGTCGCTGGCTTCGCCGGTCTGTGGGGCGTGAACGGTCTGAAGCGTCTGCTGGGCGCGGACGACTCGCTGGACGTCTTCGGCGTGCACGGCGTGTGCGGCATCGTCGGCGCGCTGCTGACGGGCATCTTCAACAACCAGGCCCTGGGCGGCCCGGGCCTCGTGACCGACTGGGTCACCGCCTCGGTGGGCAGCGTGGGCGTGTTCGATCAGTTCATCGTCCAGGCCAAGGCCGTGGGCGTGACGGTGATCTGGTCGACGGTCGTCGCGGCGATCTCCTTCAAGATCGTCGACCTGGTGATCGGCCTGCGCGTCACCGAAGAGGAAGAGCGCGAAGGTCTGGACATCGCCTCGCACGGCGAAACCGCCTACCACGGTTGATCGTCCGAAGTCCCGTCCCGACGGGGCTTCCTCCCCGATCGACACCCCGATCGAAAGGGCCGCCTCGCGCGGCCCTTTTTGCGTCCGACGGCTGGCCGCTCGTCTTGCGCTCGGGCGTCGTGCCCCCACATCAGCGGGACGGTGGGCGCTTTTCGCCCGCTTGTGTCCCCGTGGTCCTTTGGCACACTCCGGACATCGTCCTCCCATTCACCGCCGTGCCCCGGCCGGCGCCAGAGCCCGCACCATGGTCCCCCATCTCGTCACCGCCTTGAACGGCCCGATCAACGAACTGGAGGCGCGCATCCTCGACTCGATGCCGGCCATCGAGCGCTGGTTCCGGCTCGAGTGGATGGAGCACACGCCGCCGTTCTACACCTCGGCCGACATCCGCAACGCCGGCTTCAAGCTTGCGCCGGTGGACACCAACCTCTTCCCCGGCGGCTGGAACAACCTCACCCCGGCCATGCTGCCGCTGGCGGTGCAGGCGGCGATGGCGGCGATCGAGAAGATCTGCCCCGAGGCGAAGAACCTGCTGTTGATCCCGGAGTCGCACACGCGCAACAGCTTCTACCTGAGCAACGTCGCGCGGCTGCGGCAAATCTTCACCCAGGCGGGGCTGAACGTGCGCCTGGGCACGCTCGATGCGTCGATCGACGCGCCGACCACCTTCGAGCTGCCCGACGGCGAGAGCCTCACCGTCGAGCCGCTGCTGCGCACGAAGCGTCGCCTGGGCCTGAAGAACTTCGACCCCTGCACGGTGCTGCTCAACAACGACCTGTCGGCCGGCATCCCGGAGGTGCTGGAGAACCTGCACGAGCAGTACCTGCTGCCGCCGCTGCACGCGGGCTGGGCGGTGCGGCGCAAGAGCCAGCACTTCCAGGCCTACGAGGAAGTCGCCAAGAAGTTCGCCAAGCTGCTGGGCATGGACTCCTGGCTGATCAACCCGCTGTTCACCCATTGCGGTGAAGTGGACTTTGCCGAGGCGCAGGGACTGGAGTGCGTCAAGACGCACACCGACGCGCTGCTGGCCAAGGTGCGCCGCAAGTACAAGGAGTACGGCATCACCGAGAAGCCCTTCGTCGTCGTCAAGGCCGACAATGGCACCTACGGCATGGGCATCATGACGGTACGCGACGTCAAGGAGCTGGAGGACCTGAACCGCCGCGCGCGCAACAAGATGAGCGTGATCAAGGATGGCCAGGAGGTCAGCCGCGTGATCATCCAGGAAGGCGTGCCCACCTACGAGCGCATGAACGACGCGGTGGCCGAGCCGGTGGTCTACATGATGGATCGCTACGTGGTGGGGGGCTTCTACCGCATTCACGCGGACCGCGGCGTGGACGAGAACCTCAACGCGCCTGGGGCGAAGTTCGTGCCTCTGGCCTTTGCCGAAAGTACCCAGCTGCCGCGCCGCGGGGTGAAGCCCGGAGCCAGCGCGCCGAATCGCTTCTACATGTATGGCGTGATCGGCCGCCTGGCGATGCTGGCCGCCAGCTACGAGCTCGAAGCCACCGACCCGAACGCCGAGGTCTACGACTGAGGACCGGCAGGCGGTATCAATCGCTCGACGCCGGAACGCGGCAGGTGCGGCCGAGGCTGTTGACAGCCGATGGCGGGTCTGCCATACTCGCAGGCTCTGCTGGCTTGAGCGCGTGCCTAGCCGTACGTGGCGCAAACCAGTTTCGCCCCCAAGCGCGGTGCAATGTGACCTTCGGGTGATGTTGTTCGCGACACGGGCCCAAGACTGACCGCGACGACGGGGCCGAGCCAAGTCGATTGCGCGGGATAAGTTGGGAACAAGACATGATCCAAATGCAATCGCGACTGGACGTCGCGGACAACACCGGTGCGAAGTCCGTCATGTGCATCAAGGTGCTGGGCGGCTCGAAGCGTCGTTACGCCGGTATCGGTGACGTGATCAAGGTCAGCATCAAGGAAGCTGCGCCGCGTGGTCGCGTCAAGAAGGGCGAGGTCTACAGTGCCGTGGTCGTGCGCACCGCCAAGGGTGTGCGCCGCCAGGATGGCTCGCTGATCAAGTTCGATGGCAATGCCGCGGTGTTGCTGAACAACAAGCTCGAGCCGATCGGCACGCGCATCTTCGGCCCGGTGACCCGCGAACTGCGGACCGAGCGTTTCATGAAGATCGTGTCGCTGGCTCCCGAGGTGCTCTGAGCGAACGCGAGGAACAGGCCATGAACAAGATTCGCAAGGGCGACGAAGTCATCGTGTTGACGGGTCGCGACAAGGGTAAGCGTGGCACGGTGTCGCTGCGCGTGGACGAAGATCACGTGGTGGTCGACGGCATCAATGTCGTCAAGAAGCATGTGCGTCCGAATCCCATGAAGGGCACGACCGGTGGCATCGTCGACAAGACCATGCCGATCCACCAATCCAATGTGGCGATCTACAACCCGGCGTCCGGCAAGGCCGACCGTGTGGGGATCAAGCTGCTGGCTGACGGCAAGAAAGTGCGCGTCTTCAAGTCCAGCGGCGAAGAGATCAAGGCTTGAGGCGGGGTAGCGAAATGGCTCAACAACAAGCACAAGCCCGCCTGCAGGCGTTCTACCGCGAGAAGGTGGTTCCGGATCTGATGGCCAAGTTCGGCTACAAGTCCGTGATGGAGGTGCCGCGCTTCGAGAAGATCACCCTGAACATGGGTGTTTCGGAAGCGGTTTCCGACAAGAAGGTCATGGAGCACGCCGTGGGCGACCTGACCAAGATCGCTGGCCAGAAGCCGGTGGTGACCAAGTCGCGCAAGCCGATCGCCGGGTTCAAGATCCGCGAGAACGTGCCCATCGGCTGCATGGTGACCCTGCGCGGCGTGCGCATGTACGAATTCCTGGACCGTTTTGTCACCATCGCGCTGCCGCGCGTGCGGGACTTCCGCGGTATCTCGGGTCGTTCCTTCGATGGCCGTGGCAACTACAACATCGGCGTCAAGGAACAGATCATCTTCCCGGAAATCGAGTACGACAAGGTGGATGC
>DAOLLE010000346.1:0-4248 GCA_035331205.1 Burkholderiaceae bacterium | reverse complement strand
GCCATCGGCAACGTGCGCGCCGGCAAGCTCAAGATCCTGGCGCTGACCGGCAAGGCGCGGCACCCGAAGTTCCCGGACGTGCCCACCTTCGCCGAGGCCGGCATCACCAACTACAGCCCCACCGCCTGGATCGGCCTGTTCGCGCCGGCGGGCACGCCCAAGCCGGTGATCGACAAGCTCTCGGCCGCGATGCAGAAGGCCGCGACCCAGAACCCGGCGCTGATCGAGAAGTGGCAGTCCTACGGCGGCGAACTCAAGGCGATGACGCCCGAGGCCTTTGCAGCCTTTCTGAAAGAAGACAACGCGCTCTGGGGCCAGGCCATCACCCAGGCGGGCATCAAGCTGGACTGATCAGCTGGCCATGACGCCCAGCTCGCCGCACAGGGCGGCGAGCCGCGCGGCCAAGTCGGCCAGGCCGCCGCGGTCGGTCCAGGCGTCGTACACATAGCGGTCCGGCCGCAGGACCACCGCGGCCAGGCCCTGCTCGGCCAGCCAGGCGTCGATGCGCTCGCCGGTGTCGGCGATCACCACCGCATCCAGCGCCCGCACCGCCGGGCGGGCCGCCTCGGGCAGCCCGTGGCCACGGCGCAGCAGCAGGCCCCAGCGGGCGCCGAGCCCATCGTCCAGCCAGCGGCCGTCGGGCAGTGTGTGCTGCAAGAAGACCTTGCCGACGCAAGTCGGCGCGTCCGGCCGGTGCGCGCGGTGCAGGCCCGGGCCCAGCGTCGGGGTGGGGAAGGGGAATTGCAGGCCCTGCGCCTTCAGGCGCGCGTCGCGCTCGGCGGCGCGCTGCACATCGAGCTCCTGGATCACGCGGCCCACATCGTCGGCCAGCGCGACGAACTCGCGCGCGTGCGGGAGGCGCTCTGGGCCGTAGCTGGCCAGCAGTGCATCGGCGCGCGCGGGGCGGCGCTGCGCCTGCACCAGCTTCCAGGCCAGGTTGGCCGCGTCGCGCAGACCCGCGCACAGGCCCTGGCCGAGGAAGGGCGGCGTCTGGTGCGCCGCATCGCCGGCGATCAGCAGCCGGCCGTCGCGCCAGTGCCGCGCCACCCGGGCGCGGAAGACGTAGGCCGCCGCGCGCTCCAGCGTCGCCTGGGCCGGCCTCACCCAGCGCGCCAGCAGCGGCCAGACCTGCGCCGGCTCGGTCATCGCCTGGGCGTCCTCGCCGGGCAGCAGCATGATTTCCCAACGCCGGCGCAGCGGGTGGACGTAAATCGAGGTGGCCGGGCGGGCCGGGTCGCAGTGCTGCACCGTGTGCTCGGGCAGGTCCAGCGGGTGATTCAGCACGCCGTCGACCACCAGCCAGGTCTGCGCCGCGCCGATTTCCTCGAAGTCCTCGCCACCAGCGATGAAGCGCCGCAGCGTCGAGCGCGCGCCGTCGCAGCCCACCACGCAGCGCGCGCGCAGCTGCAGCTCGGCGGCCAGGTCCAGGTCCCAGGCGGTCACCGTCGCGGCGTCGGCACTTTGATGCACGTCGCGCAGCTCCAGGCGCTCGCGCAGGCGCACGTTCGGGTAGCGCGCCAGGCCGGCGCGCAGGCCTGCCTCCAGCTGCGGCTGGTGGAAGTAGTAGTCGTTGTGCCAGCCCTGGCTGCCCAGGCCGACCTGGCCCAGGCGCACCAGCAGCGTCTCGCCCTGGGCGTTGACCCAGTGCATGCTGTGGCCGGGGCGCAGCAGCGGCATCACCGCGGCGGCCAAGCCCATCGACTGGATGATGCGCATCGTCTCGCCGTCCAGGTGCACCGCCCGCGGGATGGGCAGCACGCCGGCGTGGCGGTCGATCAGCAGCACCGACAGGCCGGCGGCGCCGAGCAGGTTGGCCAGCGTCACGCCGGTGGGGCCGGCGCCGACGATCAGCAGGTCCCAGACCTCCGGCGTGCCGGTGGAGGCCTGTTTGTCTTTGCGAGGTCCGGATGAGGCGGGGGTGTTCATCGGCGCTCCTGGTCTGGCATCTCGCATGTTGAGATCAATTCAATCACTGAACCACCGTGGAAGCCATGAGCGCATCACCTGCTGAACCGCCTTCCAAGCCCCGGATCGCGCTGATCCACGCCCTGGCCGCCTCGGTCGAGCCGATCAACGGGGCGCTGCAACGGCTGTGGCCCGCCGCGCGCCGGATGAACCTGCTCGACGACAGCCTGTCGGCCGACCTGGCCGCCTCGCCCGCGGGGCTGGACGCGGCGATGACCGGGCGCTTCCTGGCGCTGGCCGACTACGCGGTGGGCAGCGGGGCCCAGGCCCTCCTCTTCACCTGCTCGGCCTTCGGCCCCTGCATCGACGCGGTCAAGGCCCGCCACCCGAGCCTTCCGGTGCTCAAGCCCAACGAGGCGATGGTCGACGCCGCAGTCGCCTGGGCCGAGCGATTCGGCCCAAGTGTCCGGGTCGGCCTGCTGGCCACCTTCGGACCGACGCTGGCCAGCATGCCGCCGGAATTCCCGCCAGGCCTGGTGCTGGACTGCGAGCTGGCCGAGGGCGCGCTGACCGCATTGCAGGCCGGTGATCTCGAGGTGCACGATCGGCTCGCGGTCGAAGCCGCTCGGCGGTTGGCCGAGCGCGGCTGCGCGCTGATCGCCCTGGCCCAGTTCAGCCTGGCGCGTGCGGCCCCGGCGATCGAGGCGGCGCTGGGCATGCCGGTGCTGACCACGCCGGACAGCGCGGTGGCCGCCTTGAGGCGCCGCCTGGTGATCGGCTGAGCCGCCGTCCGGGCGTTGCGCCCGGTGGTTTCAGGTTCAGGCTTCAGGCTTCCGCGGCGATCGGGTTGCGCAGCGTGCCGATCTTGTCGACCACGATCTCGCAGACGTCGCCGGGCTTCATCCACACCGGCGGGCTGCGGCGCGCGCCGACGCCGCCGGGCGTGCCGGTGACGATCACGTCGCCCGGCCGCAGCGGGGCGATGGTCGAGACGTAGGCGATCTGGCGGGCGATCGAGTGGATCATCATCTCGGTGGTGGCGTCCTGCAGCACCTGGCCGTTGAGCACCGTCTGCAGGCGCATCACGCTGCCGAAGGGGATTTCGTCGGCCGTCACCATCCAGGGGCCGAAGCCGCCGGTGCGCCAGAAGTTCTTGCCCGGCACCCACTGCGAGGTGTGCTTCTGCCAGTCGCGGATCGAGCCGTCGTTGTAGCAGGCGTAGCCGGCGATGTGCCGGGCCGCGTCGGCTTCCCGAATTCGGCGGCCGGCCTTGCCGATCACCACCGCGATCTCGGCCTCGTAGTCCACCTGGGTGGACTCCGGCGGGCAGAGGATGGGCTCGTTGTGGCCGACCTGCGAATCCGCCACGCGCAGGAAGAAGGTGGGCTGCTCGGTCACCTCTCGGTTCGTCTCGCGTACGTGCTCGCCGTAGTTCAGGCCGCAGCACCAGATCTTGCCGGGGTTGGGGATGACGGGCAGCAGCCTGACCTCGCCCAGGCGGAACTGCGCCGTCTGGCCTTCCAGTGCGGCCGCGGCCTCATCCAGCGCATCGGCCGCCAGCACGGCCCGCAGGTCCGCGTAGCGCCCGCCCAGGGCCACGCCCAGATCTACCACGCCGTCTTCGTCGATCACGGCACCAAAGCCGGCCCGGCCGTTGCGCTCGAAGCTCACCAGTTTCATGAAAGTCCTTGTCGAGGTAATTTATGAAATCTCAATAGATGAGATTAAATGATTTCTATTGACGGGTGTCAACCCGCGTCGACCCGCGATCTCAGCCGGATTCCAGGGCGCCACGGGGCCTGGCCCGGGTGGGCTCCCGCCTCATGCGGCAGCGAAGGCCTGCTGCGGCGAGCGTGGAGTCGGCCAGAATCCGGCCTCGCCGCATTCGCCTTGACCGACACGCCTCGCACAGGAGCCTTCGCCCATGACCAGCCCGGCCCGGGTCTTTGCCATCCTGGATCTGTTCACCCGGGAGCGCCCCACCTGGCACGCCGACGAGATCAACGAGGCGCTGGGCTACGCGCGCGCCACCGGCTACCGCTACGTGCGCGAGCTGGTGGAGGCTGGCTTCCTGCAGAAGGTCACCGCCGGGCGCTATGGTCTGGGCGCACGCATCATCGAGCTGGACTATCAGCTGCGCCAGAGCGATCCGGTTCTTCTGGCCGCCGCGCCGCTGATGCCCGCGCTGGTGGCCACCACGGGGCTGGATGCGGTGCTGTCGGCGATGTTCGGCGCCAACCGGATCATCGACACGCACCGCGAGCGCGCCGCTGGCGGGCTGGAACTCCAGTACGGCCGCGGGCGGCCCCGCCCGCTGCTGCGCGGTGCCGCGCAGCAGCGGGC
>DAOLLE010000345.1:0-4251 GCA_035331205.1 Burkholderiaceae bacterium | reverse complement strand
TCTGGCCGCGCTGCCGGTCACGCGCAAGAGCGAGCTGCTGGAACGCCAGAAGGCTCGGCGCGCGCAGGACGCGATGGGCGGCTTTGCCGCGATCGCCTGGCGCGGCCAGCCCGCTGGCGGCGGCGCGCGGCGCGTCTTCCAGTCGCCCGGCCCGATCTACGAACCCGAAGGCAGCGGCGCCGACTACTGGCGCCTGGCGCGTGCGATGCGCGCCGCCGGCTTCGCGGCCGACGACCTGATCCACAACAGCTTCAGCTACCACCTGACGCCCGCCGGCTCGATGATGGAAACTGCCGCCCACGCGCTGGGCTGCGCCGTCTTCCCCGGCGGCGTGGGCAACACCGAACTGCAGCTGCAGGCCATCGCCGAGCTGCGCCCGCAGGGTTATGCCGGCACGCCCAGCTTCCTGAAGATCCTGGTCGAGAAAGCCGCCGAAACCGGCGCGGACATCACCAGCATCACCAAGGCGCTGGTCAGCGGCGAGGCCTTTCCGCCCTCGCTGCGCGACTGGCTGGCCGAGCGCGGCATCACCGGTTACCAGTGCTACGCCACCGCCGACGTCGGCCTGATCGCCTACGAGACGCCGGCCCGCCAGGGCCTGGTGATCGACGAGGGCGTGATCGTCGAGATCGTGCGCCCGGGCACCGGCGACCCGGTGCCCGAGGGCGAGGTCGGCGAGGTCGTGGTCACCACGCTGAACCGCGACTACCCGCTGATCCGTTTCGGCACCGGCGACCTGTCGGCCATCCTGCCCGGCCCCTGCCCGACCGGACGCACCGCGCCGCGCATCCGCGGCTGGCTGGGCCGCGCCGACCAGACCACCAAGGTGCGCGGCATGTTCGTCCACCCCTCGCAGGTGGCCGAGGTGCTGCGCCGCCACCCCGAGGCCCTGCGCGGGCGGCTGGTGGTCGAGGGTGAGATGGCCAGCGACCGCATGAGCCTGCTCGTCGAGGCCGCCGCCGGCGCCCCCGCCGGCCTGGCCGACGCGATCGCCGGCTCTGTGCGCGACGTCACCAAGCTGCGTGCCGAGGTACAGCTGGTCGCCCCCGGCAGCCTGCCCAACGACGGCAAGGTGATCGCCGACCTGCGCAGCTTGGCTTGATCCGCCGCAAGCCTGCGGCCGCTTTACGTAGTTCCCGCGATGGAGCCGCAGGCGGCTGTGCCTACCATGCGCGCACCGTATTGCCGGCCAGCGACCCCGCTGCTGCTGGCAGAAATCCGACGCCGAGGAATCCGATGAAACGCTTGCTGACCGCCGCTGCCGCCACCGTCCTGGCCACCGCCGCCTTCGCGCAGACCTACCCCGACAAGCCCATCACCGTTGTGGTGCCCTTCACGGCCGGCGGCCCCACCGACAAGGTGGCGCGCGACCTGGGCGTGGCCCTGGGCGCGGCGCTCAAGCAGACCATCATCATCGACAACGTGGGCGGCGCCGGCGGCACGCTGGGCGCCACCAAGGTCGCCAAGGCCGCGCCGGACGGCTACACCCTGCTGCTGCACCACATCGGCATGGCCACCTCGCCGGGCCTGTATCGCAAGCTGCCGTACAACACCCTCAGCGATTTCGAGTACCTTGGCCTGATCAACGAAGTGCCGATGACCCTGATCGGTCGCCAGACGCTGCCGGCGAACAACTACGCCGAGCTGCGCAAGTGGATCGACGCCAACAAGGGCAAGATCAACCTCGCCAACGCCGGCCTGGGCGCCGCCTCGCACCTGTGCGGCATGCTGTTCCAGCAAAGCGTCGGCGTGGACATGACCACCGTGCCGTACAAGGGCACCGCCCCGGCGATGAACGACCTGCTCGGCGGCCAGGTCGACATCATGTGCGACCAGACCACCAACACCACCGGCCAGATCGAGTCCGGCAAGGTCAAGGCCTTCGCGGTCACGACGCTCAAGCCCCTGAGCACTCCGGCACTGGCCAAGCTGCCAACGCTCGACAGCCAGGGCCTGAAGGGCTTCAACGTGACGATCTGGCACGGCCTGTACGCCCCCAAGGGCACGCCGCCAGCGGTGCTGGAGAAGATCAATGCTGCGCTGAAAACCGCTCTGAAGGACGTCGACTTCCACAAGCGCGAGGAGGCGCTGGGCGCGGTGATCGTCACCGACAACCGCACCTCGCCGGCCGAGCACAAGAAGTTCGTCGCCGCCGAGATCGAGAAGTGGGGCGCTGCGATCAAGGCCGCTGGCGTCTATGCAGACTGACCGCGGCTGACACCACCAAGAACCACCAAAAGGGGCCGCGAGGCCCCTTGCTGCTTTCAGCGCAGGGTCATCGGGATCGTCACCGGACCGTCATTCACGAGGTGCACCTGCATGTCAGCGCCGAAGCGCCCCGCCTCGACCACCGGGTGCTGCCGGCGCGCGCAGGCCAGCACCGCCTCATAGAGTGCGCGGCCCTGCTCGGGCGGCGCCGCAGCGCTGAAACTGGGACGATTGCCCCCACGCAGGTCGGCCGCCAGCGTGAACTGCGAGACGATCAGCAGCCCACCGGCCACGTCCTGCACGCTGCGGTTCATCTTGCCGGCCTCGTCGCTGAAGATGCGCAGCTTCAGCAGCTTGGCCACCAGCTTCTCGACCTGCTCGGAGCCGTCCGCCGGCTCACCGCAAACCAGCACCAGCAGGCCGGCGCCGATCGAGCCGACCGTCTCACCGGCCACATCCACCCGGGCCTCGCGCACGCGCTGGATCAAGGCGATCATGGGGCCACCTCTTCGCTGCGCTGCAGGAAGTGGGCCTCGAGATCGGCCGGCAGCAGCTGGATCGTCGCCCGCAGACCGGGCACCGCGCTCATCAGCTCACGCTCGACATCGTCACGCAGCGCCGCCGCCCGCCCCAGCGTCCATCCCGACGGCAGGTGCATGTGCAAGTCGACGAAGCGGCGCTGACCCGCGCGCCGACTGGTCACATGATCGAAGCGGGTGACCTCCGGGGCGAAGCCGGCCAGCACGGCATCGATCCTGGCCTGCACCTCGGGCTCCACCGACTGGTCCATCAGTCCTGTGGCCGAGGCATGCACCAGCGACACGCCCTCGCGCACGATGTTCAGCGCCACCGCGATCGCCAGCAGCGGGTCCAGCCAGAACCAGCCCGTGAAATGCACCGCGATCAGACCGCCCACCACGCCAGCGGAGGTCCAGACGTCGGTGAAAAGGTGGCGCGCATCGCCCTCCAGCGCCATCGAGTGGTGCTGCCGCGCCTTGCGCAACATCGCCCAGGCCAGCAGGCCGTTGAGCGTCGAGCTCACCACCGACAGCCCCAGGCCCAGGCCAAGACCCTCCAGCGGCTGAGGGTGCAGCCAGCGCTCCACCGCGGTCCAGATGATCGCGAGCGCCGCCACCAGGATCAGCACCCCTTCGAAGCCGCTGGAAAAGTACTCGGCCTTGTGGTGGCCGTAGGGGTGGTCGTCGTCCGGCGGCTGGGCGGCCAGCGTCACCATCGCCAGCGCGAACATCGCCCCGGCCAGGTTGACCAGCGACTCCAGCGCGTCCGACAGCAGGCTGACCGAACCGGTCAGCCACCAGGCGCCGGTCTTGAGGGCGATGGTGGCCAGCGCCACCGCGACCGAGAGCTTGAGGTAGGAAGCGACTTGCATGCCGCGTCAGAACCGGGCTGCGCGCGCTCAGGCCAGCGTCACGCGCGCGAACTTGCGCTTGCCCACCTGGACGACGAAGGTGCCCGCAGCCACCTTCAGGCCCTTGTCACTGACCGCCGCGCCGTCGATGCGCACGCCGCCGCCGTCGATCAGGCGGTTGGCCTCACTGGTCGAGGGCGCCAGGCCGGCCGACTTCAGCAGCGCGCCGATGCCCAGCGGGGCGCCGGTCAGGCTGACCTCGGGGATCTCGTCGGGGATGCCGCCCTTGGAGCGGTTCTGGAAGTCCTGCTCGGCCGCATCGGCCGCCGCGGCGCTGTGGAAGCGCGCGGTGATCTCCTTGGCCAGCGCGACCTTGGCGTCCTTGGGGTTGCGACCGGCGGTGATCTCGGCCTGCAGCGCGTCGATCTCGGCCTGCGAGCGGAAGCTCAGCAGGGTGTAGTAGGTCCACATCAGCGTGTCGCTGATGGACAGAATCTTGGCGAACATGTCGTTCGCCGGCTCGCTGATGCCGATGTAGTTGGCCTTGGACTTCGACATCTTCTCGACGCCGTCCAGCCCCACCAGCAGCGGCATGGTCAGGATGCACTGCGGCTCCTGGCCGTATTCCTGCTGCAGGTGGCGCCCCATCAGCAGGTTGAACTTCTGGTCGGTGC
>DAOLLE010000344.1:0-4255 GCA_035331205.1 Burkholderiaceae bacterium | reverse complement strand
GCAGCGCGGCGACGCTGCTCAAGCACGTCGACGACCTGCTCGACCTGGCCCGGCTCGAGGCCCGCAAGGTCGACCTGCGCTGCGAGCCGGTGGACCTGGCCGCGCTGCTGCGCGTGTTGGCCGAACCCTTCCAGACCCTGGCGCCGCAGCGCGAGCTGACCTATTCAGTGACCGCCCCGCCGACGCTGCCGGCGCTGGTCGACCCTGAGAAGTTCGAGCGCATCGCGCTCAACCTGCTGTCCAACGCCTTCAAGTTCACGCCGCCGGGGGGCCGGGTGCGCTGCACGCTGGAGCCGCTGGGCGAGGACCGCTGCCTGCTCAGCGTCCAGGACTCCGGCCCCGGTGTGCCGCCTGAGCAGCGGCAGACGGTGTTCGAGCGCTTCCGCCAACTGCAGCAGGGCACCACCCGCGCGCACGGCGGCACCGGCCTGGGCCTGGCCATCGCCAAGGAGTTCGTCGACCTGCACCACGGCAGCATCGCCGTCACCGCCGCGCCGGGCGGCGGCGCGCTGTTCCAGGTCGAGCTGCCGCTGCAGCCGCCACCGGGCAGCTTCGTGGTGACGCGCTCGCCCGATGCGCCGGATCCCAGCCACACCCTCGATGTGACCGAGCGGATGCTCGACGGCGTGATCGCCGAGCTGCAACCGCCCGAGAACGGCGACGCCGTCGCCCCCGTCGCAACGACCTCGCCACCGCCCTGCCCCACTCAGACCGCTGCCGAAACCCCATCCGACGAGCGCCCGGCCGTGCTGGTCGTTGAGGACAACCCGGAGATGCGCCGTTTCATCACCGACGCGCTGCGCGGCGAGTGCCGCGTCACCGCGGTGGCCGACGGCCAGGCCGCCCTGGAACAGCTGATCGACCATCCAGGCGATCTGCCGGACCTGGTGGTCACCGATCTGATGCTGCCCCGCCTGGGCGGGGACCAGCTGGTGGAAGCCATGCGTGCGCGCCCGGAACTGGTCGACCTGCCGGTGCTGGTGCTCTCCGCCCGCGGTGACGAGGCGCTGCGCACCCGGCTGCTGACCGATGCGGTGCAGGACTACGTCACCAAGCCCTTCTCGGCCCAGGAGCTGCGCGCGCGGGTGCGCAACCTGGCCGGCATGAAGCACACCCGGGACGTGCTCAAGCGCGAGCTGGCGCTGCAAGGCGGCGACCTGACGCACATGACCCGCCGCCTGATCGCCAGCCGGCGCGCGCTGCAGGAGTCCGAACAGCGCTGGTGGACCATCTACGAACATTCACCGGTGGGCATCGCGCTGATCGACGCCGACGGGCCGATCCGCACCGCCAACCCGGCCTTCCGCGCCATGCTGGGCTACAGCGCCGAGGAGCTGCGCGCCGGCACGCTGCGCCAGATCACGCCCGAGGAGGACCGCGCCAGCACGCAGGAGCGCGTCACCCGCCTGCTGGCCGGCACCGTGCGCGAGTACCACGTGCAGCGGCGCTACCTGCGACGCGACGGCCAGCCGGTCTGGACCCACACCAGCGTCGCGCTGGTGCCCGGGCTGTCCGAGGCCACGCCGCTGCTGGTGGTCGTGGCCAAGGACATCAGCGAGCAGAAGCGCGCCGAGCAGGCTCTGGCGCAGACCCGCGCGGAGCTGACGCAGGTCTCGCGTGCCAGCACGCTGGGTGAGCTGGCGGCCTCGATTGCGCACGAGGTCAACCAGCCGCTGGCGGCGATTGCGACCAACGGCCAGGCCGGCCTGCGATGGCTGGAGGGAGGGCCGTCCTTGCCCTCGCCCAGCTTCGACGAGGCCCGGGATTCGCTGCGCCGCATCGTGCGCGACGCCAACCGTGCCGGTGAGGTCATCACCCGCATCCGCGCCTTCCTGCGCCGCGGCGAGCAGCCCAAGGCGCCGCTTGCGCCGTTGGACCTGGCTCTGGCGGCCGAGGAGACGCTGGCGCTGCTGCGTGGCGAGGCCGCTGCCCGCGGCATCGAGCTGCGTCTGCGCCTGCCCGACGAAGCGCGGGCCGACCTGCCCAAGGTCCGGGCCGACCGGGTCCAGGTGCAGCAGGTGCTGCTGAACCTGGTGATGAACGCGATGGAGTCGATCGACCGCTGCGCAGGCCCGCTGCGCGAGGTCGAGATCGCGCTGGCCGCCGAGCCGCCCGGCCGGGTGCGCGTCGACGTCACCGACAGCGGCGCCGGCATCGACCCGGTGCTGGCCGAGCGCCTCTTCGAAGCCTTCCAGACCACCAAGCCCGGCGGCATGGGCATGGGCCTGGCGATCTGCCGCAGCATCGTCGAATCCCACGGCGGCCGGCTCTGGACGGGCACCCCCTCACCGGGCGCGGGGGCCACCTTCAGCTTCACGCTGCCCGTCGAGCCCGGTGACCCACCGGAGGCCCCATGACCTTCCCCTCCTCCGCTCCCAGCGCTTTGCCCGCCACGACCGATGCGACCACCGCACCGCTTGTCGTCGTCGTCGACGACGACCTGTCGATGCGCGAGGCGCTGAGCAGCCTGATCCGCTCCGCCGGCCTGCGGGTGGAAACCTGGGCCTCGGCGGCCGAATTTCTCGACCGCATCCAGGATTCGCAGCGCCCGGTGGAGGGGCCGGCCTGCCTGGTGCTGGACGTGCGCATGCCCGGAATGACCGGCCTGGAGCTGCAGCAGCACCTGGCCGAACGCGGTGCGGCTGGACGGCCCTGGCCGATCGTCTTCATCACCGGCCACGGCGACATCCCCATGACCGTGCGCGCCATGCGCGCCGGCGCCATCGAATTCCTGCCCAAGCCCTTCAGCGACCAGGAGCTGCTCGCCGCCATCGACCTGGCCCTGGCCCAGGCCCGCGCCGCCCAGCACGACGCGGCCGCCCGCCAATCCGTGCAGGCCCGATTCGATACCCTGACCCCGCGCGAACGCGAAGTCCTGCTGCTGATGGTCCAGGGGCTGCGCAACAAACTCACCGCCGACCGCCTGGGCATCAGCGAGGTGACGGTGAAGGTGCACCGCCACCACGTGATGGAAAAGATGCGCGCCAGCTCGCTGCCGATGCTGGTGGACATGGTGGATCGGCTGGGGCTGCGCGGGGGCGCGGGCGGCGGGTGAGCCCGCTGCGGCGCGTGCGCCCGGCTGAGTGGCCGGCAGCTGGCGTTGCGCAGGGCCGGCTCGGGCATGGGGCTGCGAGCGTCAGTCGGGCCAGAGCGTGCGCGCCTTGTGCAGCCAGGCGCGGCGCTCCTCCAGGTGCAGGCGCGCCGGGCCGTTGACGAGGAAGGTGACGGTGCCGACGTCGTCGGCGTCGGCGGCGGTGTTGATGGCGCGCTTCTGCCAGTAGGTCGCGGCGGCCAGCGCGGCGGGCTCGGGCTCGCCGAGCAGGTCCGGCTGGGCTTCGAGCGGCAGGCGGACGAGGGTGCCGATGTCGCGGTAGTTGGCCCGGCCGGTGACCTGCAGGAAGCCGCGGCCGCGAAAGCGGTAGCCGTCGCCGCTGGCGACGCCGCCGTTGCCGCATTTGTTGGCGTAGATGGTGTTGCCGATCGCCTCGGGACCGGCGGCGATCAGGCGGCGGGCGTGTTCGACGCCCTGGACGTTCTTGAACAGTTCGTCCAGCCGCACCGGGTCGCTGTAGCGGGTGCTCTCGACCAGGGAGCTCAGCGCCCCGGTCTCGACCATCACCTGGGCCATGAAGTGGCGCACGCGGCGGTTCGTGGTCAGGCCGCCTGCGGCGAGCGCGCCGCCGAGCACCAGGGCGATCAGATCGGCGCGGGGCGGCGCGAGCCGCGGGTTCAGCGCACGCAGCTGGGTGCCGGAGATCGTCGCAGCCATCAGTGCCACTCCTCGAAGGTCTTGTCGGCCGCCGACGGGGCGACGGCGTAGATGTCGCGGTCGATCGGCGCAGTCGCCACAGGCGCCGAGCTGGACAGGGCGGGGGAGGCGACGCCGCCCGCGGGATTGAGTGCGCCACCGCCTCCAGGCGTGGGCGGGGTGCCCGGCTCAGCCGTGCTGGCCGAGGCGCGGCCGCTCTGGCGGTTCTTCTCGCCGGGCTTCAGGGTGCTGCGGATCACCATCAGGCGGTTGAGCACGTCGAACCAGAAGGGCGCGCCGAGGCTGACGGCCAGCGCGGTGATCAGGTAGCCGAGGATGATCTGCAGCGCGCCGAGCGTCGCGTTGGTCGGTCGACCGTCGCGCAGGCCCAGCGGGTGCAGCAGCGATTTCTGCGCTGCGGGCGACCAGCCCAGCGGCAGGCCGAGCTGGTCGAGCTCGTCCAGCGCCTGGCGGGCGTCGCGCGCGGCCGCGCCCGGGCTGGGCGGC
>DAOLLE010000343.1:0-4256 GCA_035331205.1 Burkholderiaceae bacterium | reverse complement strand
CGTAGGTCTCGAACAGGTCGGCGGCCATGCCGGCGCAGTCACCGACGTTGTCGCCGACGTTGTCGGCGATCACCGCGGGGTTGCGCGGATCGTCCTCGGGGATGCCGGCTTCGACCTTGCCCACCAGGTCGGCGCCGACGTCAGCGCCCTTGGTGAAGATGCCACCGCCCAGACGGGCGAAGATCGAGATCAGCGACGAGCCGAAGGCCAGGCCCAGCAGCGGCTTGAGCGTGGCCGAGTCGGCCGAGCCGCCCTTGGTCAGGAACATGAAGAACAGGCCCACGCCGAGCAGGCCCAGGCCGACCACCAGCATGCCGGTGATCGCGCCGCCCTTGAACGCGACGTCCAGCGCCGGGCCGATGCCCTTGGTGGCTGCCTGCGTGGTGCGCACGTTGGCGCGCACCGACACGTTCATGCCGATGAAGCCGCAGGCGCCCGAGAGCACCGCGCCGAGCACGAAGCCCACCGCGGTGGTGCTGCCCAGGAAGAAGAAGATCAGCACGGCCAGCACCACGCCGACGATGCCGATGGTCTTGTACTGGCGCGCCAGGTAGGCGGCGGCACCTTGCTGGATCGCCCCGGCGATTTCCTGCATGCGCGCATTGCCGGCATCCTGGCTCAGGATCCAGCTTCGCTGCACGAAGCCGTAGGCGACGGCCGCAAGGCCGCAGAGCAGCGCTACCCAGAGCGCTGTAGACGTGGACATGAGGGGTCTCCTTCCTCTTGCAAAAGCCCAAACGACACTTGGAACTTCAGTCTCCGACACGCCACCGCGTTGGTCTGCTGATCAGTGGCCACAGTTGTCCGCGGCCGCCTGGCGGGGTCGTGAAACCCATGCTAGGCGATGGATTGTGTGAACACAATCACGGGGCAACCCTGTGTAACCGAAAGATCCACACGGCAAGCGAGCGTGAGTGAACCCCGCCAGCAAGGCAGAAGCAAGGCCGCCCCGTAGAATCCCGCATAGTCCTTGACCCGTCTCAAGCCCAGTCTGTCGATTAGAGCAAGCGAGCAACGCATGAGTCTGCACAACGTCACCCCCGGCCAGAAGGCCCCCGACGAATTCAACGTGATCATCGAGATCCCGATGAACGGCGACCCGATCAAGTACGAGGTCGATCACGAGTCCGGTGCGCTGTTCGTGGACCGCTTCATGTCCACCGCGATGCACTACCCGACCAACTACGGCTACGTGCCCAACACCCTGGCCGCCGACGGCGACCCGGTGGACGTGCTGGTGATCACCCCGGTGCCGCTGATTCCCGGCGTGGTGGTGACCTGCCGACCGATCGGCATGCTGAAGATGGACGACGAGGCCGGCGGCGACAACAAGCTGATCGCGGTGCCCATCCAGAAGATCCTGCCGCTGTACAGCAGCTGGAACAAGCCCGAAGACCTGAACCCGATGCGCCTGAAGAGCATCCAGCACTTCTTCGAGCACTACAAGGACCTGGAGCCGGGCAAGTGGGTCAAGGTCACCGGCTGGGAAGGCCCGGAAGCCGCCAAGAAGGAAATCATCGACGGCATGGCCGCCTACGAGGCCGACAAGAACAAGTGAGGTTGCGGGCCGGGCCTGTTGCCCGGCCGACGCATCACGGTCGAAGGGCTGCTGCGGCAGCCCTTTGTCATTGCGGCGGGCGATCGGGCGGTTCGGCTTCGGCCTTGAAGGGGCTGTGCTCGCGCAGCTCGTCGACGTAGGCCGCCAGGCCCTCGCCCTCGCGCGCCAGGTAGCGCGCCACCGCGTCGTCGAAGGCCGGGTGCGCTAGCCGGTGGGCCGACCAGGTGGTGACCGGCAGCAGCCCGCGGGCCATCTTGTGCTCGCCCTGCGCGCCGCCCTCGAAGCGGCGCCAGCCCTGCGCGATGCACCACTGCAGCGGCTGGTAGTAGCAGGCCTCGAAGTGCAGGCAATTCACCGCCTCCACCGCGCCCCAGTAGCGGCCCCAGGCCACCTGCTGCGCGGCGTCGATCGCCAGCAGCGATGCGGCAATGGGCTGGCCACCCCGCTCGGCGATGAACAGCAGCCAGTGCTCGGGCAGCGCCTGGGCCGTGAGGCGGAAGAACTCGCGCGTCAAATAGGGCGTGCTGCGGTGGGCGCGGTAGGTCAGGCGGTAGCAGTGGTGGAAGAAGTCCCAGTCGGCCTCGCCGATCTCGCTGCCGCGCAGGGTGCGGAAGCGCACCCCCGCCTCGCGCACGTAGCGCCGTTCCTGGGCGATCTTCTTGCGCTTGACGCGCTGCAGGCCGGCGAGGAAGTCGTCGAAGTCGGCGTAGGGCGCGGCCGCAGGGTTGTCGACGTGGCGGTTGGTCCAGTGGAACTGCACCGTGCGGCGCATCAGCCAGCCGGCCGATTCGGCGCTGGCGCGCTCGGCCTCGGACAGGAAGAGCAGGTGTGCCGACGAGAGCGAGCGCTCGCGCATCAGGGTCTCGATGGCCGCCAGCAGCGCCTGTCGGCCCACCTCGTCGCGCGCCAGCAGCCGGCTGCCCGGCACGGGGGTGAAGGGCACCGCGCCGAGCAATTTGGGGTAATACGCCAGACCTTGGCGCTGGTAGGCGTCGGCCCAGGCCCAGTCGAAGACGTACTCGCCCCAGGAGTGCGACTTCAGGTACAGCGGGCAGGCCGCCCGCAGCCGGCCGGGGTCGCCCGGGGCGAGGGCGTCGTCCTCCACGGTCAGGAACACCGGCTGCCAGCCCGTTTCGGCGCAGGCGCTGCCCGAGTCGTGCAGCGCCGCCAGCCAGGCGTGGCGCAGGAAGGGCGTGGGCTCCGGGCTGGCGGCCAGCAGCGCGTCCCAGGCGGCGGCGTCGATGCGTTGCGGGCCATCGTGCACGCTGACGCGCAGGTTCTCCCCGCCGGCCGACAGCTCGGCGGGGCCGCGGGTACCATCCCCACCCACCGTGCCGGCCTGTGCAGCCGGCGAGCCGTCGTTGTCTCTGTCGCGTTCCATCCTGCCCATGTCCTCCACCAACCCCGTGCGGGTGGCCCTGCTGCAAATCAATCCCACCGTCGGTGACCTCGCCGGCAACGCCCGCCGGCTGGTCGAAGCCGCCCGTCGCGCCCAGGCCCAGGGCGCCTGCCTGGCGGTGGCCCCCGAGCTGGCGCTGACCGGCTACCCGCCCGAGGACCTGCTGCTGCGCCCGGCCTTCCTGGCGGCCTGTGAGCGCTCGCTTTCGGATTGCGCCGCGCAGCTGGCGGATCTGATCGGCTTCCAGCTCCTGGTGGGCCACCCGCGTGCGCTGCCCGGCGTGGCCGAGGCGATGGATGTTCGCACGCGCTCCTGGTCCATGCCCACGTGCGTGAATGCCGCCTCGCTGCTCGGCGGCGGCCGGGTGCTCGCCACCTACGCCAAGCGCGAGCTGCCCAACTACCAGGTCTTCGACGAGCGGCGCTACTTCGTCTCCGGCCGCGACGCCTCGCTGGGCGGCGCCTTCGGCCCGCTGGTCTTCGAGGCCGGTGGGCTGCGCTTCGGCGTCAACATCTGCGAGGACGCCTGGTTCGACGAGCCCGGTGACGCCGCGCGCGCCGCCGGCGCCGAGGTGCTGCTGGTGTTGAACGCCTCGCCCTTCCACCTCGGCAAAGCGGCCGAGCGCGAGGCGCGCATGGCCGAGCGCGCCCGGCACCTGCGCCAGCCGCTGCTCTACGCCCACCTGGTGGGCGGGCAGGACGAGATCGTCTTCGACGGCGCCTCCTTCGCGCTGGACGCCGCCGGCGAGGTGCGCACCCGCGCGGGGACCTTTGTCGAGACCGAGGCGCTGGTCGATCTGAGCCGGGGCGCCGATGGCGCGATCAGCGTGGCCGGCGAGCTGCTGCCGCACCCCTCGCACGAGTCGCAGGCCTGGGACGCGCTGGTCACTGGCGTGCGCGACTACCTGGGCAAGAACGGCTTTCCGGGCGCGATCATCGGCCTGTCCGGCGGCGTCGATTCGGCGCTCGTGCTGGCGATTGCGGTCGATGCGCTGGGGGCCGACAAGGTGCGCTGCGTGATGATGCCCAGCCCCTACACGGCCGAGATCTCCTGGGTCGATGCGCGCGAGATGGCCCAGCGCCTGGGCGTGCGCTACGACGAGATGTCGATCGTGCCGATGTTCGACGACTTCCGCGCCACGCTGGCGCAGGACTTCGCCGGCCGGCCCGAGGACGCGACCGAGGAGAACATCCAGGCGCGCATCCGCGGCACGCTGCTGATGGCGCTGTCCAACAAGTTCGGCTCCATCGTGCTGACCACCGGCAACAAGAGCGAGATGGCCACCGGCTACTGCACGCT
>DAOLLE010000342.1:0-4260 GCA_035331205.1 Burkholderiaceae bacterium | reverse complement strand
CCAGCGAGAAGTCGCCCTACACCGCGCTGCGCCTGGCCGAGCTGGCGCTGGAGGCCGGGCTGCCGCCGGGCGTCTTCAACGTCGTGCCCGGCTACGGGCACGAGGCGGGCGAGGCGCTGGCGCTGCACCCGCAGGTGGATGCCATCGGCTTCACCGGCTCGACGCGCACCGGCCGGCGCATGCTGGACTACGCGGCGCGCTCCAACCTCAAGCGCGTCTACAACGAGCTAGGCGGCAAGAGCGCCTTCGTCGTCTTCCCGGACTTCGAGGACCTGCCGCGCGCGGCCCGGACGCTGGCCGACGCCATGTTCTTCAATCAGGGCGAGAGCTGCAACGCCCCCTCGCGGGTGCTGGTGCACGCCAGCATCGCCGATCGCTTCGTCGAGCTGGTCGCCGGCCATGCCGCCGGCTGGCAGCCGGCCGACCCGCTGGC
The DNA here is from genome assembly GCA_035331205.1 of Burkholderiaceae bacterium. Classification (GTDB taxonomy): domain Bacteria; phylum Pseudomonadota; class Gammaproteobacteria; order Burkholderiales; family Burkholderiaceae_C; genus Sphaerotilus. Next base: position 3,827 of record DAOLLE010000342.1, on the reverse strand, counting down.
TGCGACGACGGTGATGGGCGCATTGGTCGACGAGACCCAGCTGCGCACCGTGCTGGCCTACATCGACACCGGTCGCGCCCAGGGCGCGCGTTGCGTCGTCGGCGGGCGCCAGGCGCGTGCCGAGACGGGCGGCTACTACGTTGAGCCCACGGTGTTCGACGGCGTGGACCCGGCCATGACGATCGCGCAGGAGGAGATCTTCGGCCCGGTCACCTCGGTGATCCGCTTCCAGGACGAGGCCGAGGCGGTGGCGATCGCCAACGGCACCAGCTACGGCCTGCAGGCCAGCGTCTGGAGCGACAACCTGAACCGCGCCCACCGCGTGGCCCGCGCGCTGCGCGCTGGCACGGTGCACGTCAACCAGTACGACGAGGACGACATCACCGTGCCCTTCGGCGGCTACAAGCAGAGCGGCAACGGCCGCGACAAGAGCCTGCACGCGCTGGAGAAGTACACCGAGCTGAAGACCACCTGGCTGCGCATCGACGGCTGAGGGTCGGCCGGTGGGGCCGACCAGGCCGCCGGGTCCGCCGAGCTCGCCCGGCGGCGGATTTGTTCAAGTTCGGTCGGGCGGTGGCCGATAACGCCGGCAATCCCGGCATCGGCCGGGGCCTCAACGGATCGCGCCATGGCCATCGACTTCAGCTCCGTCCACAACCACTATGAGCGCCCGGTGTTCGACGCCGTCACCCGGCTGGCGCCGAGCTACCCCTACCTGGATGAGTCCTCGCTGCCCGACGTGGCCTGCGTGGCGCTGAACCGACTGGGCGCGCGCTACATCCGCCACTCGGTGGACCTGTCCTTCTACCTGACGGAGAAGGAGCGCCTCGGCATGGAGCAGACGATCAGCGAAGCCGTCAGCTTTGCCTTCGAGTTCGTGCAGGCGCGCATCGCGATGCGGGCCCGGCGCTGAAGCCGGCCGGGAGGCCGACCTCAGCGTCACACGTAGCGGTTGTTGCCGAAGATCGAGCTGCCGCCGCTGGTGGCTGAAGCGCCGGCACGGCGACTCTTCGCTTCGCGGCCAAGCACGGTCGGGAAGCTCACCGGCAGCGCGTTCGGGAAGTCGCGGCTGTAGTGCAGGCCGCGGCTCTCATGCCGCAGCAGCGCCGAGCGCACGATCAGCTCGGCGCACTCGACGAGGTTGCGCAGCTCCAGCAGGTCGCGGTTGACGCGGAAGTTGGCGTAGTAGTCCTCGATCTCGTCGCGCAGCAGGCGGATGCGGTGCATCGCCCGCTCCAGGCGCCGCGTGGTGCGCACGATGCCCACGTAGTTCCACATCAGCAGGCGCAGTTCGTCCCAGTTGTGGGAAATCACCACCTGCTCGTCGGCGTTTTCCACCTGGCTTTCGTCCCAGGCCGGCAGCGCCGGTTGCTCGCCCAGCGGTGCGCCGAGAATGGTCTCGGCGCAGGTACGGCCCAGCACCACGCACTCCAGCAGCGAGTTGCTGGCCAGCCGGTTCGCACCGTGCAAGCCGGTGTAGGTGGTCTCGCCCACCGCGTAGAGGCCGGGCAGGTCGGTGCGGCCGTGCAGGTCGGTCACCACGCCGCCGCAGGTGTAGTGCGCCGCGGGCACGACCGGAATCGGCTGCTTCGCGATGTCGATGCCCAGCGCCAGGCAGCGCGCGTGGATGGTCGGGAAGTGCGACTTCAGGAAGGCCTCGCCCAGGTGCGTGGCGTCCAGGTGCACGTAGTCCAGGCCGTGGCGCTTCATTTCGAAGTCGATCGCACGGGCCACCACGTCGCGCGGTGCCAGTTCGGCGCGCGCGTCGTGCTGCGGCATGAAGCGCGCCGCCTCGCCCTCGACGTTGGGCAGCTTGAGCAGGCCGCCCTCGCCGCGCAGCGCCTCGGTGATCAGGAAACTGCGGTCGGTCGGGTGGTACAGGCAGGTCGGGTGGAACTGCACGAATTCCATGTTGCCGACGCGGCAGCCGGCGCGCCAGGCCATCGCGATGCCATCGCCGGTGGAGGTGTCCGGATTGCTGGTGTAGCGGTAGACCTTGCCGACGCCGCCGCTGGCCAGCACCACCGCGCTGGCCGCCAGCGTCTCGACGCGCTGCGTGGCGATGTCCAGCGCGTAGACGCCGAAGCAGCAGGGCGGCGCCTCGCGGTGCAGGTGGTGCGGCGTGATCACGTCGATCGCCATCCAGCCCACACGCAGGTCGATGTTGGCGTTCTGGCGCACCTCGGCCAGCAGCGCCTCGTGGATCGCCTTGCCGGTGGCGTCGGCCGCGTGGGCGATGCGGCGCACCGCGTGGCCGCCCTCGCGCGTCAGGTGCAGGCCCAGCGGGCCACCCGGATCGGCGGAGAACGGCACGCCGCGCTCGACCAGCCACTCCACCGCGCCGGCGCTGCGCTCGGCGATGAAACGTGCGGTGTGCTCGTCCACCAGGCCGGCGCCGGCCTCCTGCGTGTCGCGCACATGGCTCTCGACACTGTCGTCATCACCCAACACCCCGACGATCCCCCCCTGCGCCCAGGCGGTTGCGGCCTCGTCCAAGTTGCGCTTGGCCAACACAATGACCCGGCGCTCGCGTGCCAGATGCAGCGCGACGGTGAGACCGGCCAGACCGGCACCGACAATCACCACCGGCAATGCAGTGGCGGGGGATGAAGACGATTGAGATGACATGCAGCGTTGCCTACAACTCGACGCAAGGTGCGTCTGGCGCCCGGCACGGCCTCGCTCTGCGCAGGCCGGTTCGTGACACAAGGCACGAATGATAGGATGCCGACGCGCAATATCGCCGCAGGCCGCGCGCAGTTTCTCGCCCGGCAATGCATCGATTCACGCTCTCAGCAGTTCCATAGGCATGGCCCCCACCACGGACCCACGGCTCGCCGCTTACGGGCGACCACCCGGCCCCGCGATCGCGGAAGGTGCACCACGTGCCGTGGGCGGCACCGCGGCACCGGTGACCCGGCTGCGCCCGGTTGCTCCACCCACGCTGCTGCCCACGCCCACCCAGGCCGTGCCGGCTGCACGCGACGCAGCAGCCGCCAGGCCGGCGGCGCCACGTCCCCCGAAGAGCTCGAACCCCGCGGCGCGCTCCTTCGACCGCGACTCGGCCTTCTTCATCGAGTCGCCCGGCACGACGGCGCCAGCGCCACCGCAGCGTCCGGAGGGGCCGGACTTCGAGCCCGACACGCTGGTGCCGACCCAATGGCAGCGCAGCGAGGACGACTACCTCGACGGCCGCTCGGACATCGGTCGCGCGGTGGGCAACCACACCCGCGAGCTCTTCGTCACCGGTGACGCGGGGGAGGCGCTGCAGGAGCAGTTCGACCGCCTGCGCCCCAGCTACATCGCACTGCACGATCTGGCCTGCCTGGCCTCGCGCCACCTGCTGCATGCGGTGGCCGCCGCCGCCGGCCAGGCGGTGCAGCGGCTCATCATCCGGCGCCAGGGCTTTGGCACCATCCTCGCGGTGATCGACTACGTCGACTGCCCCAGCGAGGACCACGCCGCCGTGCGGCTGTACGCCACCGATGCGGACGAGGCCGATACCGCGGTGCGCAACGCCATCGCCCGCGTGCTGCTGTGCCGCGCGGCGCTGTCCGTCGTGATGGTGGGAGACCTGCCGGCGCACGCGCTGACCGAGCAGCTCCAACCGCTGCGCCAGGCGCTGTATTCCAGCGACTGGGAGTGCCGCCACCTCGTCTTCTTGCCATTGGCGACCACGCCGGTGGCCTCGCTGACCACCATGGCCAGTGCCATGGGCGCCGGTGCAGGGGTGCACACCCAGGTGGGCAGTGTCGCGATCCGCCCGGCCGAGGCCTGGATCATGATCAGCACGGCCTGGAACGAGCAGCAGGCCCGCATCGGCGAGG
>DAOLLE010000341.1:0-4270 GCA_035331205.1 Burkholderiaceae bacterium | reverse complement strand
ACCGCTTCGAGCGCGAGCGCTCGGGCCTGCCCGCCATCGCGCTCACGACCGACACCTCGACGCTGACCTCCATCGCGAACGACTACCAGTTCGGAGAAGTCTTCGCCCGTCAGGTCAGGGCGCTCGGCCAGCCAGTCCGGGAAGGCGGCCGCATCCATCGGTTGGATCTGCTCGAACTGCTTGGTCAGCTCGCGGCAGACGGTGAGCCGGCGCGTGGGCAGCGCCTCGGCCAGCGCTTCGGCCAGCGCCTCGATGCGGTGCGGCGCCTCGAAGAGCACGACGCTGGCGCGCTCGCCGGCCAGCTCGTCCAGCCGCGCGCGGCGCGCACCCGCCTGAGTCGGCAGGAAGCCCTCGAAGCGGAAGCCCACGCCCTGGACGTCCCCCGCGGCACTCAGCGCGGTGACCACGCTGCTGGCGCCGGGCAGCGGCATCACCCGCAGCCCGGCGGCCTGCACCGCGGCGACCAGGCGTGCGCCGGGGTCGGAGACCGCGGGGGTGCCGGCGTCGCTGACGTAAGCGATGCGCTGCCCCGCCTGCAGGCGCTCCAGCACGCCGCGCGCCGCCGCCTCCTCGTTGTGCTCGTGCAGCGACAGCAGCGGTCGGTGCAGGCCCAGGCGCTGCAGCAGCGTCGCGCTGACGCGGGTGTCCTCGCAAGCCAGCGCATCGACCCGGCCAAGCAGGTGCACCGCGCGCAGCGTCAGGTCGGCCAGGTTGCCGATCGGGGTCGCCACCACATACAGTGTGCCCAGGGGCAGGTCCTGCCCGGCGGTGGCCTGGGCGGCGGCCTGCTGCAGCGCGGTGACGGCGGCCAGGGCCGGGGAAGAGGGGGCGGGGATGTCCAGACTCACGGGCGGCGGGCGAAACGGGGGTAATGGGGAAGGCGGTCCAGTCTCGCCCGGCGCCGGCTCGGGCCGGCCGACCACGACGTCGGTGCCGGCCCCCGAGGCCCGGATGACCACCCTGGGCACCGGCCAGGCAGCGGAGGATCGGGCACTCGCCCACCTGCGCCGCCAGGGCCTGCAGCTGCTGGCGCGCAATTATCGGGTGGCGGCCGGCCCCTCGGCGCGCGCGGGCGAGGTGGACCTGATCCTGCGCGAGCGCGACGGCACGCTGGTCTTCGTCGAGGTGCGTGCCCGCGCCGACCGGCGCCAGGGCGGTGCGGCCGCCAGCATCGGGCCGGCCAAGCGGCGGCGCATCGTCTACGCCGCGCAGTGCTACCTGGCGCGCTGGCGCGGGCCGCTGCCGCCCTGCCGCTTCGACGTGGTGGCCATCGACGGCGACGAGCTGGCCTGGCTGCCGGGGGCCTTCGACGCCGGCTGAAGGGGTCAAAGCCCTCGCCTATCATTGCCGCATGCTCGAACAACGCATTCAACAGCATTTTTTCGACAGCGCGGACCTCAAATATGCGTCGGTGGACCTCCTGAGCCGGCCGATCCACGACGCGGTGAACACGCTGCTGGGCAGCATCACCTCCGGCGGCAAGCTGCTGATCTGCGGCCAGGGCGGGGCCGCCCTGCTGGCGCAGCACGCCGCGGCCCTGTTCGTCGGCCCCTTCGAGCGCGAGCGCCCGGCACTGGCGGCACTCGCGCTGGGCGCGGACGCCGGGCTGCTCGGACTGCCCGGCCTGGGTTGGTCGCAGCTGGTGGCCAACCAGGTGCAGGCCCTGGGCCACCCGGGCGACGTGCTGCTGGCGCTGGCCACCGACGGCGCCGCGGCCGCCGAGCTGCTGCCGGCGCTGGCCGCTGCGCACGACAAGGAAATGGCCGCGGTCGTGCTGACCGGCCAGGATCACCTCGCACTGACCCAGGCGCTGGCGGAAACCGACGTGTGCGTAACGATCCCGCACACCCGCCGCGCCCGGATCCTCGAGGCCCAACTGATGGTGTTGCACAGCCTGTGCGACGCCGTCGATCTGCAACTGCTTGGAGACCACTGACGATGCCGAAGACCACGAACTTGCTGCCGCGCCGCGCCCGTGCGGCCACCCTGGTGCTGGGCCTGTCACTGGGCGCGCTGATGCTGCCCGGCTGCGCCCCGCTGATCGTGGGCGGCGCCGCGCTCGGCGGCGCCCTGGTGGCCACCGACCGGCGCAGCTCGGGCGTGCAGATCGACGACCAGACGCTGGAAGTCAAGGCCGGCAACCGCATCCGCGACGCCGTGGGCGACCGCGTGCGGGTGAAGGTCACCAGCTACAACCGCCTTCTGCTGCTCACCGGCGAGGTGCACAAGGAAGAAGACAAGGCGGCCGTCGAAGCGGCGGTGGCCAAGCTCGACAACGTCAAGGTGATCAACGAACTGGTGGTGGACTGGCCGCGCACCAGCAGCGAGCAAAACAACGACCTGCTGCTGTCGAGCAAGGTCAAGACCCGCTTCATCGACACCCGCGGGATGGACTCCAACGCCTTCACCATCGTCACCAACCGGGCTGCGGTCTACCTGATGGGCCGGGTCACCGAGGAGGAGGCCGCGATCGCCGTCGAGGTGGCGCGCGCGGTGCCCGGCGTCAAGAAGGTGGTGCGGGTGTTCGAGATCATCACGCCCGAACAGCTGGCCGCCATCAAAGGAAAATAACCCTCCCGTTGCGGCCGACGCCGCGCCCCTCGAGGGGGCGCCACCGGTGGGCCGCCGAGGGTTATCTCAGCCGGCGGATCAGGCTGGAGGTGTCCCAGCGGCCACCGCCCATCGCCTGCACGTCCGCATAGAACTGGTCGACCAGCGCGGTCACCGGCAGGCGCGCGTCGTTGCGCCGCGCCTCGTCGAGCACCAGGCCAAGGTCCTTGCGCATCCAGTCGACCGCGAAGCCGAAATCGAAGCGGTCGTCGACCATCGTCTTGCCGCGGTTGTCGAGCTGCCAGCTCTGCGCCGCGCCCTTGCCGATCACATCGAGCACCTGCTTCATGTCCAGGCCGGCCTTCTGGCCGAAGGCGATTGCCTCGGACAGGCCCTGCACCAGCCCGGCGATGCAGATCTGGTTGACCATTTTGGCCAGCTGGCCGGCGCCGCTGCCGCCCAAAAGCGTCACCGCGCGCGAAAACGCCATCGCCACCGGCTTCATCGCCTCGAAGGGCGCTGCGTCACCGCCGCACATCACCGTCAGCACACCATTGACCGCGCCCGCCTGGCCGCCCGACACCGGCGCGTCGACGAAGTGCAGGCCGAGTGCCTGCGCCGCGGCGTGCAGCTCGCGCGCCACCTCGGCCGACGCGGTGGTGTGGTCCACGAAGATGGCGCCACGGCCCATGCCGGCGAAGGCGCCATCGGCGGCCCTGCGGCCGCCGCCCAGGTCCGTGCCCAGCACCACCGAGCGCAAGTCGTCGTCGTTGCCCACGCAGGCGAAAACGAGCTCCGCAGCCTGCGCCGCCTCACGCGGCGTGCCCGCAGCCCGCCCGCCGTACTGATTCACCCACTCGGCGGCCTTGGCCGCGGTGCGGTTGTAGACCGTGACCTGGTGGCCGGCGCGGGCCAGGTGGCCGGCCATCGGCCCGCCCATCACGCCCAGGCCGAGAAAGGCGACGCGGCGCGCCGGGATGGGTTCGTAGACCTTGCTGTTCATCGCTCGCTCCGAAGATGGAGCGCGCATTCTCCCCAACGCCGCGCCCCGTCGGGCGCTCAGGGTCGGCGCAGGGTCAAACGATCGCCAGGTGCTCGGTACCCGCGCCGAAGTCGGTATTGCGCGCGCGGCGGCTGTGCAGCTTGATCTGCAGGCGCAGGTCGTTGACCGAATCGGCGTTGCGCAGCGCATCGGCGTAGCCGATGTAGTGGCCTTCGTAGAGGTCGAACAGCGCCTGGTCGAAGGTCTGCATGCCGTGCTCGCGGCTCTTCTTCATGATCTCCTTGATCGCGGAGACCTCGCCCTTGAAGATCAGCTCGGAGATCAGCGGTGAATTCAGCAGCACCTCGACCGCGGCGATGCGCCCGGCGCCCTCCTCGCGGGGCAGCAGACGCTGCGAAATCATCGCCCGCAGGTTCAGCGACAGGTCCATCAGCAGCTGGTCGCGCCGTTCCTCGGGGAAGAAGTTGACGATGCGATCCAGCGCCTGGTTGGCACTGTTGGCGTGCAGCGTGGCCATGCACAGGTGGCCAGTCTCGGCGAAGGCGATGGCGTGCTCCATCGTCTCGCGGTCACGGATCTCGCCCATCAGGATCACGTCCGGCGCCTGGCGCAGCGTGTTCTTCAGCGCCGCTTCCCAGCCCAGGGTGTCGATGCCGACCTCGCGCTGCGTGACGATGCAGTTCTTGTGCGGGTGGACGAACTCGACCGGGTCCTCGA
>DAOLLE010000340.1:0-4273 GCA_035331205.1 Burkholderiaceae bacterium | reverse complement strand
GCTGCGCCTGCAGGCGCGCGAGCTTTTCCTGCGAGCTGGCGATGTGCTCGGCGTCCACGTCGCTGCGCAGCGTCTGCGCGCGCATCGCGTGCACCTTCAGCGCCATGATGGACATGCGGTCGATGATGCTGCCGGCCGTCTCGCTGTTCAGGCGCGCGCCGGCGGGCACGGTGGAGACCGGGGCGTTGGTGCGCGCCGAGGCGGCATCGACCAGGCCGAGCGCGGTCAGCAGGATCTCGTCGACGCGCTCGGTGGCGTCGTTGCGGGCCTGGTTGAAGCCGTCGATGGCACGCTTGTTGGCCGCGATGTCCTCGGCGCCCACGGTGGTGCGGCGGGCCAGGTCTTCCTCGGCCCAGAGCCGGCAGTTGAAGCGGTGGTTGGTCTGGATCCAGGTCCACAGCCCCTCGTCGCGCGGCGCGGGTTCGGTCTGCGGCCAGCCGGCGGTGGAGAGCAGGCCGTCGTGCAGGGCGATCACGTCGGCCGAGGTGGGCAGGGGCTGGTTCATGGTCGGATGGCAGAATGCAGGCGGTGAACCGTGCATTATCGACGCCTGCGTCCCCGACGCCCCGTCCCCTGATCGTCCGCCTGCGCAACTGGGTGGGCGACGTCATCCTGGGTGTGCCCGCGCTGCACCTGCTGCAGTCGCAGGGCTACGAGCTCCACCTCGTCGGCAAGGGCTGGGCCAAGCCGCTGCTGGCCGGCGAGGGCTGGCCGGTGCACGTGCGCCCCGGCCCGCTGCGCGAGCGCGTGGCCCAGCTGCGCGAATTGCGCCAGGCTGCGCGGGCCCGCGACCCGGGGTTCGACCGGCGCGAGAACGCGCTGGTGCTGCCCACCTCGTTCTCCGGCGCGCTGGAGATGCGCCTGGCCGGGCTGAAGGCGGTGGGCTACGCGCAGGAGGCGCGCGGCTTCCTGCTCAAGCGCAGCGAACCCATCACCTACGGCGGTCACGCCCTGACCAGCTACTGGGAGCTGGCCTGCCGCTTCCTGCGCATCGACCTGCCGCCGCCGGCCGAGATCGGCCTGCGCACCGCCGAAGCGGATCAGGCCCAGGCCGATGCGCTGATCGCCTCGGCCGGGCTGCGACCGGGCTTCGTGGTGATCTGCCCCTTCGCCGGCGGGCAGTTCGAGAAGCAGGACAAGACCTGGCCGGCCTTCTCCGAGTACACCCGCGCGCTGCTGGCCAGCGGCCGGCAGGTCGTGGCCTGCCCGGGGCCGGGTGAGGAGGAGATCGTCACCGGCGGTCACGCCGGCGTGACGATGCTGCCCGGCGTGAAGCTGGGCATCTACGGCGGCCTGCTGCGCCGCGCCGCGCTGGTGGTGTCCAACGACACCGGCCCGGCGCACCTGGCCGCCGCCGTCGGGGCGCCGGTGCTCAGCGTGCTGGGGCCGACCAAGCCCGAGCAGTGGGCGCCCTGGGGCCCGCGCGTCACCGTGGAGCGCTGCTGGCCGCAGTGGCCGTCGGTGGACGCGGTGCTGGCGCGCAGCCAGGCGCTGCTGGCCGCGGCCTGAGTGCGCCGGCGATGGCGAGGGCGCGCATCCACATCGGCCTAGGCCTGGGCCGCATCGGGCACTGGCACGACGGGCTGGGTGAGTTCTCCCGCCAGCTCGGCCTGGCGCTGGCGGCCGAGGCCCCCCGGCTGGCCGAGGAGCGCGGCTGGCGGCTGCACGTGCACCTGCCGCGGCGCTGGCACGGCGTCTTCGGTGACGCGGTGGGCTACCTCGACACCCACACGACGCAGCGCTGGCTGCACCTGCGCACGCAGCGCTTCGACCTCTGGCACACGCTGCACCAGCACAACCGGCTGCGGGCGCCGCTGGGCACTCGCCACCAGGTCGAGACGGTGCACGACCTGAACTTCCTGCACGCCAAGAGCGCCGCCAAGATCGAGCGCTACCGGCGCATCCTGCGCCGCCGCCTGGCGCAGCGCGACCGGGCGATCGCGATCACGCACTACGTCGCGGCCGACCTGGCGCGCGAGCTGGCGCCGCTGGCCACGCCGGTGCAGGTGATCCACAACGGGGCCACCGACCTGACGGCCCTGCCGCGCCAGCCGATTGCCGCGCTGGCCGACGGCGCGCCCTTCCTGCTGCACATCAGCCGCATGGCGCCGAACAAGAACATCGCGGCGCTGCTCGACCTGGCGGCGGCCTGGCCGCAGCAGCGCCTGGTGCTGGCTGGAGCCACCAGCGACTACACCGAGACGGTGCAGCGCCAGGTGGCCGAGCGGCGGCTGGCGAACGTGCACTTCCAGTTCGACCTCGACGAGGGCCAGAAGGCTTGGCTCTACGCCCAGTGCCAGGGCTTTCTCTTTCCCTCGCTGGCCGAGGGCTTCGGCCTGCCGCCGATCGAGGCGATGCACTTCGGCAAGCCGGTGTTCCTGTCGCGCCTGACCTCGCTGCCCGAGGTGGGCGGCGAGGTGGCGCACTTCTTCGACCGCTTCGACGGCCCGGCGATGCGCGCGGTGGTCGAGGCCGGTCTGGCGGCCGATGCCGAACCGGGCCGCGCCGAGGCGATTGCCGCCCACGCGCGGCGCTTCACCTGGTCCCGCTGCGCGGCCGAGCACATCGCGCTGTACCACCAGGTGCTGGAGACCGCATGACGACGCCCCCCGCGCCCGGCCCGCGCCTCGCGCTGCCCACCGTGACGCTGGCCTGCGTCGACACCCGCCTGCCCCAGCTGGCGCTGCAGGCGATGCAGCGCTGCCGGGCGCAGATCGACTTCGCCCGCGCGGTGCTCTTCACCGACCCCGCGGTGGTGGCCGCCCCTCCGCCCGAGGCGGCGGGCATCGAGCTGGTGCCGATCACGATCGACTCGGTGCCCGCCTATTCCGAGTTGATGCTGCGCGGGCTGGCCGCGCACATCCGCACCGACCACGTGCTGGTGGTGCAGTGGGACGGCTACGTGCTCGACGCCGCCCAGTGGGACCCGGCCTTCCTGGACTGCGACTACATCGGCGCCCCGCTGCGGGGCGAGCCGCCGAATCGGGCCGTAGGCAACGGCGGTTTTTCGCTGCGCTCGCGGCGGCTGCTGCAGGCGATGCTCGACCCGGCGATGGTCGTTCGCCACCCCGAAGATGTTTGCATTTGTCACGACAACCGGGCGCGACTCGAGCGTGACCATGGCATCCGCTTTGCCTCGCCGGAGCTGGCTGCGCGCTTCGCCTACGAACGCGTCGAACCGGCCGGGCCGACCTTCGGCTTCCATGGCCTGTTCAACCTGCACCGCGTGCTGCCGCCGGCCGAGGTGCACCGCCTCGTCTGCGAATTGCCCGACGGCATGGGCCGCGGCCTCGATGCCCATGACCTTTGCCGAAGCCTGATTCGGGCGGGCCAACTGGATACCGCGGCGGAGATTCTGGCCAAGCGCCGGCGCCTGGGTATGCGCGATCGCCGCAGCTGGCGGCTGCGCTTCCAATGGGGCTGGGCGCGTCACTTTGGTTCGAACGCCTCGTAACCAATGCAAGGGGGTTTCCCCGGGTTGCAGCTTGAGCTTGGTTACACTCGCCCGATCTTTGCCTGCAACCGGGTGATCACGCCCCTTTCCTCATGACGCTTGTTGCTCAATTGCTGCGCTGGGTGCGTACTCAAAACCGGATGCGGCTGATGCGCCGTCGGCTGAAGCGCAATCCTGAGGCAGTCGTTCTGCCGCCCGCACTGCCGGCAAGCATCGACCTGCCCGTGGCGGCCGACGCAGTCATCGAACCCGAGTCGATTGTGCTGCGTACCAGTGACCGCCCCCTGGTTTCCATCGTGATCCCAGCTTACGGCCAGGTACCGGTCACGCTGCGCTGCCTCGCCTCGCTGGCCCTGAACTCGCCAGCGGTGCCTCACGAGGTGATCGTGGTCGAAGATGCCTCGGGCGATCCTGCAGCCCACGACATCGCCCGGGTGAAGGGTGTTCGCTTTCTGTCGAACCCCGTGAACCTCGGCTTCTTGCGCAGCTGCAACACAGCGGTTCAGCAAGCCCGAGGCAGCTACATCTTGTTGTTGAACAACGACACTCAGGTCCTGCCTGATGCGGTGGATGCCCTGTGGCGCACCTTCGAGCGCTACCCGCAGGCGGGGCTGGTAGGGTCGAAGCTGGTGTATCCGGACGGCAGTCTGCAGGAGGCTGGCGGCATCGTCTGGGCCGATGGCTCCGCACGCAACCATGGCCGCAACGGCAATCGCTGCGCGCCCGAGTACAACTACCTGCGCGACGCGGACTACATCTCCGGCGCCGCGATCATGGTCGAGGGCAAGCTCTGGCGCCGCCTGGGAGGCTTCGACGAGC
>DAOLLE010000339.1:0-4275 GCA_035331205.1 Burkholderiaceae bacterium | reverse complement strand
CCTGCGACGGGTTCTTCTATCGCAACGAGGTGGTGGCCGATCCGGCCTTCAGTCCGCTGGTGATCTTCTCGACCAACGAGGAGCGCGAACTGCCGGCCGCGTTCGTGCGCCGCTGCATCGTGCTCAACCTCAATCCGCCCGCCGATGCCAAGTTACTGCGCGAATGGCTGCGCGTTCGTGCCACGGCGCATGCTGCGCGGGCCGGCATCGTCGCTGACGGTGTGGTCGAGCTGGCCGTTGACCAGACCCTGGAAGATCGGCTGCTGATGGCTGGCCAGGGTTTTCCGAAGGTCGGGCTGGCCGAAGTGGTGGATCTGCTCAACGCCCTGGCCGAACTGACGCGGGGCGTCGAGCCGGCGCAGCGCCCTGACGTGCAGCGCCGCCTGCTGCGGCAGCTCAGCGCTTATGGGCTGGTCAAGCATCCCGTCGTTGATCCGGGCCAGGGCCGACCGGTCATCCCCGCGCTGGCACCGGCGCCGGCCGACAGGACGTGAGCGGTTGAGCCGGCTGCCTCGTTGCCCATGAGTCGCACCGGTCGCGCCGACCTTCTGCGGGGGCTGGTCTACAAGCACAGGCCCAGAGAGGCGCTCGTGATCGCCGACGATGGCGTATCGAGCTGGGTCTACGCGCGCAAGGCCGAGTCGCCTGGGCCTGTGCCTGCCCAGGAGGTCATTCAGTTTCCGCTCGAACCCGTCGGCGATCTGCCCGCCGCCCCTGCGCGCGAACCTAAATTGCCCGGGGCCATGCGCCTGCCGCTGCGCATGCCCGATGCCTGGGTGATGGAGCAGATGCCCGGTGCGGCAGACGCTGACGAGCGCATCGAAGCCGCCACGCCGCTGCCGCTGGCCGACCTGGCCCCCCTGAACGACGAGCCCGTGCCCTACCAGGATCTGGTGCCCTGGGCCCGCGTGCTGCCCGGGCTGCGCCTGCACAGCGACACCCGCGTTGCGGCCGGCATCGACTGGCCGCGCCTGCTGGACCGCCTGGCGCGCGGTGACCTGCCCCGGCGCTGGCCGCAGCGCCAGAAACTGCGCTGGCCCGAGCCGCTGGTGCTGGTGCTCGATGTCAGCGAGCGGCTGGCGCAGTACCGGCACGATTTCCAGGCGCTGGCGCAGCGCATTCATGCCCACTTGGCGGGCAGCAGCCTGAGCATCCGCACCCTGCCGCGCGGCCCCGCCAACGCCTGGCAGCCCTGGCAACCTGCGCGGCGGGTCACGCCTGCCGTGCCCCTGCAGCGGCGACAGGACCCGCAAGCGTGGCGGCTGCCGCCGGGCAGCACCGTGATCGTTGCGAGCGACCTCGGCGCCCTGGAACCGGTGGCCGGCAGTGCCCTGAACGAGCAGTGGCTGGTGTGGGGCCGGGCCTTGCGCGCGCAGGGTGCGCGCCTGGTCGCGCTGGCGCCAGTGAGCCCGGCCAGCCTGCCCGCGCAAATGCTCGCCACCTTCACCGTGCTGCGCTGGAGTGCGGACAGCCGCTGGTTGCGCGAGCAGCTCCCGCAGTCCGAAGCGGCTGTGGACATTGCCACGGATGGGGACTCTGCCTCTGCCATCGGCCAATTGCTGGCCCTGGGTGCCACCGCGCTGCGCATCGATCCGCCGCTGCTGCGCGCCTGGTCCCGCCTGCTCGCACCCGGCGGTGACGCCAGCCTGGAGGGCCGCTTCTGGAACCACCCGGACGTGCAGCGCCATGCCCTGTGTTGCGCCATCCGCCCCGATCGACTCGACCACCACCTGGCGGCCTACGCCCATCTGCGGCCGGATCTGCGCAAGGCCGCCCATCAGGCTCTGCAGACGGATCATGCGCACCTGCGCCGCAGTTTCAGCCTGGCCGAGGGCTGGCGCCACGCGACGGCTGTCCTGGAACGCGGTGACCGCGCGCGACTGCAAGACTCGCTCGCCGGCCTGCTGCACCGCACGCGGCAGTGGGTCACGCTCGATGCGGCGGGCCGTCAAGCCGTGCTGCAGTCGGCGCAGCTGATTCAGTCCACGGTGGTCGAACGGGTTCGTGCCCTCGACCCCGCCCTGTTCGCCGAACTCGATGCCTTTGTCGCCAGCCAGGCCCGCCCACAGCACATGCCCGAGCTGGTTCCGGGCGAATGGGTCTGGTGCCAAGTGGGCGAAAACCTCGTGCTGCGCCCGGCGGCTGCCGACGCGGCCGGACGAACCATGGGGGCGCCGTTTCTGCCCGGCCCTGCGCGCGAATTGAGCGTGCGTGATGGCTCGCACGTTCGTGTCGTTCCGCTCGCCGCGGAGGGGGTCGCGCTGGCGCTGCGCGAGTGGCCTGGGGTTGAGCTGCATGTGGCGCTGGGCCGTCGTCGCTGGGTGCTGAGGCAGCAGGTCGTCCCCGGCTGGGTAGAAGAAGCGTCTGTGCAGCAGGGGGGAGCGCTGTCCCTTGCGCATACCGCTCCCAATGGCCAGCGCATTGAGTGGCCAGCTGACGCCAAGTTGGCGTTGACCGTGCTGTCCGAGCCGGAGACTTTGAAGCTGAGTGAGGATGACTTTGGCCTTTTCGCCGATGTCACGCTGTCCGGGCCTCACCCGCTCACGGTCCGTCTGCGCTACCTCCCCCCAGGCCGGTTCCAGATGGGCTCGACCGGCGGTGTCGGTGACTCTGACGAACATCCCCAGCACGAGGTCTTGCTGACCGAAGGTTTCTGGCTGGCCGACACTCCCTGTACGCAGGCCCTGTGGATGGCCGTGATGGGCAAGAACCCGAGCGAATTCCAGCGCCAGCCCGGCGCTGCCGAGTACCCGGTTGAAAACGTCAGCTGGGACGATGTGCAGACCTTCCTGCGGCGCCTGACCGGCCTGCTGCCCGCTGGTTGCCAACCCACCTTGCCGACCGAGGCGCAATGGGAATATGCCGCCCGAGCCGGCGCCGCCACGGCCTACTGGTGGGGTGACGAACCCGACGATCAGCGGGCCAACTGGGGCGGGCAGCAGAAAGGAACCACCCCTGTGAACCGCTATCCACCCAACCCCTGGGGGCTGTACGACATGCACGGCAATGTCTGGGAATGGTGTTTGGACGATCAACGTGATTACACGTCGGAGTCGATTCGAGATCCCTTGGAGGCTTTCGAATCCTACGATCGCGCTGTGCGCGGCGGGTCCTGGATCGGCTACCCCGGCCGCGCCCGCTCGGCCTACCGCCTCAGGTGGCATCGCGGCTTCCAGAACCGGGATCTGGGCTTCCGTTTCGCCCTGAGGTCTCCAAGTCGACCGGTGGACCGCCTGGCTGGCGGTATTGCCGATGTGCAGGGGAGGTACGGCCGAGGTGGCAAATAGAAATGAGCCTGCATTGTTTCTTTATCTCCGCTAGGCAGTCTGAACCAGTGCAGGGGGAGCATTGCCGATGACCTGGCCCACTGCCGACCGCTGGCGCGCCCCGGTGGGCGACTGGCCGCCGACCTGGGCCTCGGCCTGGGGCAGTGACCGCTACGGCCTGTGGGCGGATCTGACCGTAGGCGGTGCGGTTCAGAAAATGAGGTGGATCGAGCCGAGTGGGCCGGCGGGGTTCTTGATGGACTCGACGCAGGCCGAGCGGGATGCCATCACGAAGGAGACTGCGCGCAACTGGGCCAACGGACATGAGCGCGAGCCGACGCGCGTCGTGCTCAAGCACGGATTCTGGTTTGCCGACACGCCGTGTACCCAGTCGCTGTGGCTTCAAGTCTCCGAAGGACAAGGCAACCCCAGCATGTTCCAGCAAGGCGACGAGGCTGGGCTGCGGCCGGTGGAGAAAGTGAGCTGGAGCGATGTGCAGGGCTGGTTCGAACAACTTGCCCGGCGTGTCCCCGCGACCGCCGGCCTGGCCACCCTGCCGAACGAGTTGCAGTGGGAATACGCCTGCCGCGCGGGGACCACCACCGCCTACTGGTGGGGCGACGAGTTCGACGACACCAAGGCGAACGTCAATGCGAAGGGTGACCGCGACTTCGATGGATCGAAAGGGGCCACCACGCCGGTCAAACGTTACCCGCCGAACCCGTGGGGCCTGCACGATCTGCATGGCAATGTGTGGGAGTGGTGTGACGATGTCTGGCGTGAGCGGCTCGGCGAGGGCGGCGCAGCTGACCCCTCCGTACGCGCCGTGCGCGGCGGGTCGTGGCTCGACCCCCCCGGCCTCGCCCGCTCGGCCTCCCGCGGCGGGTGGCCCCGTGGCTACCGGGGCCGGAGCCTCGGCTTCCGTTTTGCCCTGAGGTCTCCAGGCCAGGTTCCGGGCCCCCCGCGTCAGAATACTTGTCGCCCCAATAGAACCATGACCTTGGGGGCG
>DAOLLE010000338.1:0-4283 GCA_035331205.1 Burkholderiaceae bacterium | reverse complement strand
CGCGGCGCCCGGCCGCCGCGGCCTCGGCCGCGGGCAGGAAGAGCCGCAGCTGGAAGCAGCTGCCGACGCCGGGCGTGCTGCGCACCGTCAATTCGCCGCCCATCAGGTCGGCGAGCATCTTGCTGATCGTCAGCCCCAGGCCGGTCCCGCCGACCGCGCCCGCAGCGCCGGCGGCGCTGCCGCGCGCAAAGGGCTCGAAGATGCGCGCCAGCTCCGCCTCGCTCATGCCGGGGCCGCTGTCGGCGATCTCGATGCGCGCCATCTGGCCGGCGTAGTGCAACCGCAGCAGCACCTCGCCGGGGCGGGGCAGATCGTTGCCGTCGCAGGAATCTTCGCCGGACGGGCCGTTCGCTGCGGTGGTTTGGGCTGGCGCCGCAGGGGTGAACTTCACCGCGTTGCCCAGCAGGTTGATCAGGATCTGGCGCAGCCGCTTCTCGTCGGCGCGCACCACCTCCGGCAGATGGGCCGAGAAGGCGTGCCGGAAGCGCAGGCCCTTGGCCTGGGCCTGCAGCTCGAAGAGGTTCACCAGCTCGTCGAGCGCGTCGCGAAAGCGCATCGGCCGCACATCGAGCTTGAGCTTGCCGCTCTCGATGCGCGCCAGGTCGAGCGTGCCCTCGATCAGCGAGAGCAGGTGGTCGCCGCCGCGGCGGATCACCGCCACCGCCTGGCGGCGCTGCGGCGGCATGCCGGCGTCGGCCTCCAGCAGCTGCGCGTAGCCGAGGATGGCGTTCAGCGGCGTGCGCAGCTCGTGGCTGATGGTGGTGATGTAGCGGGTCTTGGCCTGATTGGCCGCGTCGGCCTGGGCCTTGGCGAGTTCGGCCTGGTCGCGGGCGAGGTCGGCCAGCACCTTGGCCTCCTGCAGCTGGGCGTCGGTCTGGCGGTGGCTCTCGATCTCGGCACGCAGCAGCTCGGCCTGCTCGTTGAGCGCCTGGGTCTGCCGGTTGGCCTCCTCCTGCGCCACCGCCCGGCTCTGCTGTACCAGCACCAGCCACCAAACGAACACGCCGCCCACCAGCAGCAGCGCGGCCAGCGCCTTGACGAAGCCCATCTGCAGCGCGGGCCCGACGGTGTCGAGCAGCAGGCCGGTGGGCAGGTCTTCGCGGGCCCCCAGCGTGCGCATCTCCTGCTGGTAGAGCACGCCGAAGAGCAGCGCCAGCAGCGGTACCAGCAGCAGCATCAGCAGCAGGTACTGGCCCAGGCCCTTGTCGATGGTGGGCTGAAGCCGGTCCCAGGCGCGGCGGGGCAGGGCGCGCCGGAGCAGCGCGGCCCACTGCACGGCCAGGCGCGCATGCGGCTTGCACAGGTCGTGGCAGCGCGCGTCGAGCGTGCAGCACAGCGAGCAGATCGGCCCGCCGTAGGCCGGGCAGCCGGCGACGTCCTCGGCCTCGTATTCGCGCTCGCAGATGACACAGCGCTGCATGGCGGCAGCGGGGTGAGTCGGGCGGTACGGCCGGTACGAACCCGCGGTGCCCGCTGCGCCCGCATTGCTGTGCCCGGACCGTGCCCACGGGCGGCGCCGGCCCTGGTCCAGCGCGGCCCGCGCGGCTTCGGCCTGCGGGCCGCGCGCCAGGTACCAGTGCCCGTGGGTGACCCAGGCAATGGCCGGGGCTGCGCCCATCGCGGTGACCAGCGCGATCGCCGCCGACCAGGCCTGCGCCATGGCGCCGAACAGCCCCAGGTAGGCCGCAATCGACAGCGCCGAGGCGATGCCCATCGCGCCGACGCCCACCGGGTTGATGTCGTAGAGGTGGGCGCGCTTGAACTCGATGCCGGGCGGCGACAGGCCCAGCGGCTTGTTGATCACCAGGTCGGCCACCACCGCCATCAGCCAGCTGATCGCGATGTTGGCGTACAGCCCGAGCACGCCACCCAGGGCCTGGAAGACATCCAGTTCCATCAGGAGCAGCGCGATCGCGGTGTTGAAGACCACCCAGACGACGCGGCCCGGGTGGCTGTGCGCCACGCGCGAGAAGAAGTTGCTCCAGGCCAGCGAGCCGGCGTAGGCGTTGGTGACGTTGATCTTCAGCTGCGAGATCACCACGAACACCGCGGTGGCCGCCACCGCCCAGCCGTAGCGGGGGAAGACGTACTCCCAGGCGGCGACGTACATCTGGTTGGGGTCCACCGCGCGCTCGGGCGGCACCATGTGGCCGATGGCCAGCGCCGCCAGCAGCGCGCCGCCGAGCATCTTGGCCACGCCGGGAATCACCCAGCCCGGCCCGCCCAGCAGCGTCGCCAGCCACCAGCGCGCGCGGCTGCGGCGGTCGGGCCCGGGCTCGGGCATGAAGCGCAGGTAGTCGGCCTGCTCACCCATCTGCGTGATCAGCGCGATGCCCACCGTGGTCGCGGCGCCGAAGGCCAGCGGGTCGAGCTGCGTCAGCCCGCGCTCGCCGCCGTAGCGCATCAGCTCGCCGAGCACGCCGGGGTTCTTCTGGAACACGACGACGTAGGGCAGCACCAGCATCGCCAGCCACAGCGGCTGGGTCCAGACCTGCAGCCGGCTGATGACGGTGACGCCGTGCGTGACCAGCGGAATTACCACCAGGGCGCAGACCAGGTAGCCCCAGGCGGGCGGCCAGTCGAAGGCCAGCTCGAGTGCGTAGGCCATCACCGCCGCTTCGAGCGCGAAGAAGATGAAGGTGAAGCTCGCATAGATCAGCGAGGTCAGCGTCGAGCCGATGTAGCCGAAGCCGGCACCCCGGCTGAGCAGGTCCATGTCCAGCCCGTAACGGGCCGCGTAGACGCTGATCGGCAGGCCCGCCAGCATGATCACCAGCGCAGTGGCCAGGATGGCCCAGGCCGCGTTGACGAAGCCGAACTGCACCAGCAGCGTCGCGCCGACCGCCTCCAGCACCAGGAAGGAGGAGGCACCGAAGGCCGTGTTGGCCACCCGCCAGGCGCTCCAGCGGCGGTGGCCCCGGGCCGCGAAGCGCAGCGCATAGTCCTCCTTGGTCTCGTCGGCAACCCAGGCGTTGTAGTCGCGCCGGATCTTCACCACGCGCTGCGGCGCCGGCCGCGGCGCGGCCGGCGACAGCGGGGCCTCGGTCAATGCGGGCGGTGGGCTGGACATGGCCCAGGCCCGCATACAAGAAACGCACCAGCATGGCGCACCGGGGCGGTGCGCAGCCTGCATGCGCGCTGAGGTGACCCACCGTCGTCCGGGGCATGACCGCCCGCTGGGTCGATCCGGGCGCTGCCGGTGGCTGGAAGTGGGGGGAATTTCGGCCCGTCGACAACCGATGGCTGGACTCGGGCACTCGTTAGCCTCTGCCGGTCCACCTCGGCCGAAGGTGACCCTGCACCCGGCCGGCTTCCCGTCCACTCCACCCTTCACCGAGGAATGCCATGAAGATGACTCTGCGTGCCCTGCCTGCTGCCCTGATGCTCGCTGTCGGACTGACCGCCTGCGGCGGCGGCTCGAGCAACAGCAACGGCAACGGCACCAGCACCGAACCCCTCACCAGTTCCAGCGGCGTGGTGGTGGATGACCTGGTGGCCGACGCCACGGTGTTCTGCGACAGCAACGACAACGGCGTCCAGGACGACGGCGAGGCCACCGCCACCACCGACGACGCTGGCGCGTTCACCTTCTCCCCCGCCTGCGCGGCGCCGATCCGCACCGTGGTCGGAACCGGCTACGACAGGACCCTGATGAAGGCACCGAAGGGCCAGCTGCGTGGCAAGGCCGGTTCGAAGGTGGTGTCCTACTTCACCACGATGCAGCTCGAGAGTGGGCTGAGCGATGCCCAATTCCAGGCCATCTTGACCAAGCTTGGTCTGACGGGGGTCGACCCGTCCAGCTTCGACCCGACCAAGGACGCCGACCGCCTGGGCACCGCTGCAGCCTTGGCCAAGATCCTCAACGACCTGGCCGACATCGTCGAGGCCGCCGGTGGCGATCCGAAGGTGGCCTTCCGGGCGGCCGCGACGGCCATGATCGGCTATGCGCAGAACCACGTGGTCAGCGGTACGGTGTTCGATGGCGACGGCAGCAGCCTCGTCGCCCTGATCCAGGCGGCTTCGACCGCGGCCTTCGCGGTGGTGGACACCTCCACCTGGACCTCTGAACAGAAAAGCAATGCCGCCACGCTCGCCAGCGAGGGCCTGGCCATCGCCGCGGGCGCGGTGCGCAGGCACCGCAGCTACGACGACGCGCACGACGACCTGAACAACGGCTCGGTGGGCTCGATCATCTCCGACACCGACCTGTCCGATCACGACAGGGTCGAGGAGGCGCGTGGGCGCTGCCGCGATCGCAGCGACGAGTCCGAGGCGCGCCGGCC
>DAOLLE010000337.1:0-4319 GCA_035331205.1 Burkholderiaceae bacterium | reverse complement strand
TCGAGGTAGTGGCGCAGGATCACGCAGCCGAAGCGCAGGTTGGTCTGCAGGTGGAACAGCCGGCTGGCGTCGCCATCGCCGATCGTGCGGGCCCAGAAGGGCATCACCTGCATGTAGCCGCGCGCCCCGGCGCTGGAGATTGCGTACTTGCGAAAGCCGCTCTCGACCTCGATGAGCCCAAGCACCAGCGCGGTCTCCAGGCCGGCGCGGCGGCTTTCGTACCAGACGGTCTCGAGGAACTCGCGCCGGACGTTGAACTCCGGCTTGCGCTTGGCCAGGCGCGGGCTCATCGCCCCCAGCCAGCGCAGGTAGGCCAGGCGCTCGTCGATGTGGCGGAATTCGAGCTTGGGCGGGGCGCCGCTGTCGGCCACCGCGGCGGCCAGCGCACCGCGCACCGCATCGGCCAGCGGCTCCTCGATCTGCGAGCCGGCCCAGGCCGGCCCGACTCCGCCCAGCACGCAGCCGCCGGCCGCGGCCAGCAGGCTGCGCCGTGCCAGCGTCATGCGGCCAGCCGGCCCTTCACGAAGGCCGCGATGTCGCTGACGGCCACCTTGGTGGCGGCCTCGTCGCGGCGGCCCTGGTACTCGAGCTGGCCTTCCTTCAGACCGCGGTCGGAGATGACCACGCGGTGCGGCACGCCGATCAGCTCCCAGTCGGCGAACATCGCGCCGGGGCGCTCGCCGCGGTCGTCCAGGATCACGTCCACGCCCGCAGCCTGCAGTTCGTCGTGCAGCGACTGCGCCGCGGCCTTGACCGCGTCGGAGCGGTCCATACCGATCGGACAGACCGCCACGGTGAAGGGCGCGATCGCGTCCGGCCAGATGATGCCGCGCGCATCGTGGCTCTGCTCGATCGCCGCACCCAGGATGCGGGTCACGCCGATGCCGTAGCAGCCCATTTCCATCAGCTGCGGCTTGCCGGTCTCGTCGAGGTAGGTGGCGTTCATCGCCTTGGAGTACTTCGTGCCCAGGTAGAACACGTGGCCCACCTCGATGCCGCGCTGGATGGCCAACACGCCCTGGCCGTCCGGTGACGGATCCCCGGCGACGATGTTTCGGATGTCGGCCACCAGGTCCGGCTCGGGCAGGTCGCGGCCCCAGTTCGCGCCGGTGAAGTGGAAGTCCTCGTCGTTGGCGCCGCAGACAAAATCGCTCATCGCCGCCACGGTGCGGTCGGCGATGACCTTGACCGGCTGCCTCAGCCCGATCGGACCGAGGTAACCCGGCTTGCAGCCGAAGTGCGCATCGATCTCCGCGGCGGTGGCGAAGCGGAAGCCGCCCTTCAGCCCGTCGATCTTGCCGGCCTTGATCTCGTTGAGGTCGTGGTCGCCGCGCACCAGCAGCAGCCAGACGGTGGACTTGACCAAGTCGCCCGCGTCGTTCCACTCGTCGGTGGCCAGCACCAGGGACTTGACGGTGCGCTGCAGCGGCAGGCCCAGGAAGGCGGCCACATCCGCGCAGGTGCTCTTGCCCGGCGTCGGCGCCTTGACCAGCGCCTCGGCCGCGGCGGCACGCGGGGCGGCCGGCGCCACCGCTTCGGCCAGCTCGATGTTGGCGGCGAAGTCGGAGGTCGGGCAGTAGACGATCGCGTCCTCGCCGGTGTCGGCGATCACCTGGAACTCGTGGCTCAGGTCACCGCCGATGGCGCCGGTGTCGGCGGCCACCGCACGGTATTCGAGGCCGAAGCGGTCGAAGATGCGCTTGTAGGCGGCGAACATGGCCTCGTAGCTCCTGGCGGCGCCAGCGGCGTCCCGGTCGAAGGAGTAGGCGTCCTTCATCGTGAACTCGCGCCCACGCATCACGCCGAAGCGCGGGCGGCGCTCGTCGCGGAACTTGGTCTGGATGTGATAGAAATTCTTCGGCAGCTGCTTGTAGCTGCGCAGCTCCTGGCGGGCGATGTCGGTCACCACCTCTTCCGACGTCGGCTGGATGATGAAGTCCCGGTCGTGACGGTCCTTCACCCGCAGCAGCTCAGGACCCATCTTGTCGAAGCGCCCGGTTTCCTGCCAGAGCTCGGCAGGCTGCACCACGGGCATCAGCAGCTCGACGGCGCCGGCGCGGTTCATCTCCTCGCGGATGATCGCCTCGACCTTGCGAATCACGCGCAGCCCCATGGGCATGTAGTTGTAGATGCCGGCGCCCAGGCGCTTGATCATGCCGGCACGCATCATCAGCTTGTGGCTGGCCACCTCGGCGTCGGCGGGGGCTTCCTTGAGGGTGGAAATGAAGAACTGGGAGGCGCGCATGGAAGAGGAGGAAGGTTCGGTCAAACGGCGGCGAACGCCGGGAAACGACGAGCAACGACGGAAAACAGCGAAATCCGCAGAGCCATGAGCGGACGCGACCGGCCCGGGCTGACGCACGACGGCCCCGGCGGCGACCGAGGGTGAAATCCTGCACCGGGACTTGGGAGATCCGCGGGGGTGTGCCGCGTCTGCCCGATGCAATAATGATTTCAACTTGAAAATTGGGGTCTGATTATGCTCGACCGAGAAGGCTTCCGGCCCAACGTCGGCATCGTCCTGCTCAACCAACGGAACCAGGTCTTCTGGGGCAAACGCATCCGCACCCATTCCTGGCAGTTTCCGCAAGGCGGCATCAAGCATGGTGAGTCGCCCGAGCAGGCCATGTTTCGCGAACTGCACGAGGAAGTCGGGCTGCTGCCCGAGCACGTGCGCATCATCGCGCGCACCCGCGACTGGCTGCGCTACACCGTGCCGGAGCATTTCATCCGCCGTGACGCGCGCGGGCATTACAAGGGCCAGAAGCAGATCTGGTTCCTGCTGCAGTTGATGGGCCGCGACTGCGACATGAACCTGCGCGCCTCGGATCACCCGGAGTTCGACGCCTGGCGCTGGCACGACTACTGGGTGCCGCTGGACGTGGTGATCGAGTTCAAGCGCGAGGTCTACCAGCTCGCGCTGACCGAACTGGCCCGCTACGTGCCGCGCGGCAATGTGCACAACCGCTTCCTGCGCGGCGGCATGCGTGGCCAGCCCCGGCGTGACGAAGGTGGCACACCGGGTTCGCCGGAAGACTCGTCTTCACCCCCGAACGAATGAGCGATTCGAGCCGGATCGCGCTGGCCGAGGTCGTTGACCTGCTGGAGGTCGGTCATCCCCTGCCCTTCCATGTCCTGGATGCACAGGACCGCCGACTGCTGGCCGAAGGCCACGTGCTGGTCGGCGAGACGCAGCTGGAGATGCTGATCGCCCGCGGCGCCTGGGTGCAGCGCTCCATGGTGCAGGCCCTGCGGGCGCAGCGCCAGGGGCGCGGCACGCCGGTCCCCTCCTCCCGACGCGACCTGACGCTGTTCGACCACTGGGAACGCTTCGTCTGGGATCTGGACGCCACGCTGCGCCTGGTGCTGGCGGGCAAGCCCAGCGCCGACGAGCTGCTGTTGTTGGCCAACCGCTTGCAGGCGCTGGTGCGGCGCGACCCCGATGTGGCGCTGTACATGATGGTGCGCCAGCACGAGCCCCGCTTCGCGCTGTACGCCCTGCAGCACGCGCTGCACACCGCCACGGTGCTGCTGGTGGTGGGCCAGCAGCTCGGCTGGGATGAGGCCAGACGCCGGCTGGCCGTACTCGGGGCGCTGACGATGAACGTCTCGATGCTGGAGCTGCAGGCGCAAATGGCCCAGCAGGCCGAGCCGCCCTCGCCGCGCCAGCGCAAGGCCATCCAGGAGCATCCCGAGGCCTCGGCCCGACTGCTGCGCGCCGCCGGCGTCACGGATGCGCTGTGGCTACAGACGGTGCGCGAGCACCACGAGCGGCCGCAGGGCGACGGCTACCCACGCGGGCTGACGCAGATCTGCGAGAGCGCCTACGCGCTGCGCATCGCCGACGTCTTCACCGCCAAGATCAGCGCCCGCGCCCACCGCGCCCCGATGCCGATCCAGCTGGCCGCCAGGCAGCTGTTCCAGGAGGAGCGAGCCAGCCCGCTGGCCGCCGGCGTGATCAAGGCGCTCGGCCTGTACCCGCCCGGCGAACTGGTCGAGCTGCGCAATGGCGAGATCGCGGTGGTCACCCGCCGCGGTGGCAACGCCACCACGCCGCGTGTGGCCAGCGTCACCAACGCCAGCGGTCGCCCGGTGGTGGCCACCGTCGAACGCGACACCACCCGGCCCGAGTTCGCGATCACCGGCGCCATCGGTGCAGCGGTGGCCGAGAAGCTGCACCTGCCACGCATCCCGCCCGAACGGGTCTACGGGCTGATCCCGCTGTAACCACCCCGGCAAGCCTCAGCGCCGGTTCAGCAGCGCCAGCCCCAGCGCCACGCCGGCCAGCCCGCCCATCAGGGAGGTCGTCAGCGGCTCGT
>DAOLLE010000336.1:0-4328 GCA_035331205.1 Burkholderiaceae bacterium | reverse complement strand
CGAACATGGTGATGGCGGTCCAGTTGGTGGCCTGCTTGGTCGTCTGACCCAGGTCGCCACCGGCCGCCAGCACTGCGCCGCTGCCCAGCAGGGCGGCCAGCGGCAGCGAATAACGAGCGATGCGATTCATTATTTGGTTTCCTCGGCAAGAATCTCGGCGGTCAGTCGGTCGTACTCGTCGTTGGCGCGACGCACATAGATGCCGGTGATGACGATCGTGAAAATGATCACGCCCATGCCGATGGGAATGCCCAGGGTGGTCACGCCGCTGCCGGTGGGTTGGGCCAGGAAAGGCTTGTCGAAGGCAATCAGGGCAATATACCCGTAGTAGACGACCAGCATCAGGATCGTCAGAAGCCAGCCGAAGGAACTGCGTTTGCTCGTCAGTTCCTTGTATTTTGGGTTATTCCTGATGCGTGCGACGACAGGATCTGTCATGCCACTCTCCTCGTGTGTTACGGGCAAAATTTCAAGACGTCGAAGCTTCGGGACGAACCTTCGCAAATCTTTGGTTACGAGTCTAGGAACGCTCTCTGACCAAAAACTGACCCACATCATGGCTGCCAGGTCAGGACTAACCCTGAGGGGACTGTCGCGGTTTCGCTGCAAACACGTCGTGTAACCATTTGAATTCGGGTTTTTACCGATGCGTGAGGGACCCGTCAGGAAACGCAGAACCGCTGGCGTGTTGGCGAGACGCCTCGATCGAGCCTTGGTGGCTGTATAAAAATACAGTATCCTGGCGCGGTCAACGCTCGCCGAACGCCCGCCCAACGCCACGGTCCTGTTTCACCATGCCTGCGCCCCTGTCCACATGCGCCCGCTGGCCTCAGCCGGCGCGCCCACCGCGCGGGCGTGGCACCGGCTGGCAGATCGCGCACCGCTTCGAAGGCGACACCCGCGAGGCGGTCGATGACGGCTGGGGCAATTCGAGCGGCGCGCTGGGGCACGGTCCGACGTCGGTTCCCACCGAGGTGCGCCTGGAGCCCTGCGCACAGATCCTCGCGCGCAACGACTCGCCCGACCTGCCCTTCGAGTGGTCGATCAATCCCTACCGCGGCTGCGAGCATGGCTGCATCTACTGTTATGCACGGCCGACTCACGGTTACCTGAACCTGTCGCCCGGGCTGGATTTCGAAACGCGTCTGGTCGCCAAGGTCAATGCCGCCGAGCGCCTGCGCGTCGCGCTGCGCCGACCCGGCTGGCGCGCGCAGTCGATCAACCTCGGCTCGGCCACCGACGCCTACCAGCCGGTCGAGCGCGAGTTGCGCCTCACCCGTGGCGTGCTGGAGGTGCTGCACGAGGCGGGGCAGCCGCTGTCGATCGTGACCAAGTCGGGCGGCATCCTGCGCGACCTGGACCTGCTGGCCGAGATGGCGCAGCGCCGCCAGCTGCTGGTCTTCATCAGCATCACGACGCTGGATGCGGCGCTGGGGCGGATTCTGGAGCCGCGCGCCGCCGCCCCGCAGCGGCGCCTTGCGGCGATCCGCCGGCTCGCGGAGGCGGGGGTGTGGGTGGGCGTGAACGTCGCGCCGATCATCCCCTTCGTCAACGAGCCGGAGATCGAGCGCATCCTGGCCGCCGCTGCCGAAGCGGGCGCTCGCAGTGCGCACTGGACGGTCGTGCGCCTGCCCTGGGAGGTCGCCCCGCTGTTTCGCCACTGGCTGGCCGAGCATTTTCCCGATCGGGCCGAACGGGTGATGGCGCGCATTCAGGAGATGCGTGGGGGCAAGGACTACGACGCCAACTTCCGCGACCGCATGCGCGGCGCCGGCCCCTGGGCCCAGCTGATTCGCCAGCGCGTCGAGAAGGGCGCCACCCGCCTCGGCCTTGCGCGCGAGACGCCGGTGCTGGACGGTAGCGCCTTTCGTGCGCCCCGGGCACCGGAGGCCGTGGGTGCGCCCGAGCAGGGCAGCCTGTTCTGACCGCCTCGTTCCGGCAAGCGTGTGGCTGGCCGGGTGTGGATTTTGAAGTGCATCGATCGCACAGATCGGTTCGATATTTGCGCTTGAGCTGTGCTCTTCATGCACTTAGCATCCCGACCCATACCGTTCACCCCGTCCACGACATCAGGATCACCACGATGGCCAGCTCCAAAGCCTCCTTCCACTGGGACGACGCACTGCTGCTCGACGCCCAGCTGACCGACGACGAGCGCGCGGTGCGCGACGCGGCCCGCGCCTACTGTCAGGACCGGCTGCTGCCGCGCGTGCAGATGGCCTTCCGCAACGAGCAGACCGACGCGGCGATCTTCCGCGAGATGGGCGAGCTGGGCCTGCTGGGCCCGACCATTCCGGAGCAGTACGGCGGCGCCGGCCTGAACTACGTCTGCTACGGCCTGATCGCCCGCGAGGTGGAGGCGGTGGATTCGGGCTACCGCTCGATGATGAGCGTGCAGTCCTCGCTGGTGATGGTGCCGATCAACGAGTTCGGCAACGAGGCCACCAAGCAGAAGTACCTGCCCAAGCTGGCCAGCGGCGAGTGGATCGGCTGCTTCGGCCTGACCGAGCCGAACCACGGCTCCGACCCCGGCAGCATGGTCACCCGCGCTCGCAAGGTGGACGGCGGCTACTCGCTGTCCGGCTCGAAGATGTGGATCACCAACTCGCCGATCGCCGACGTCTTCGTGGTCTGGGCCAAGGACGACGAGGGCCAGATCCGCGGCTTCGTGCTGGAGAAGGGCTGGAAGGGGCTGAGCGCCCCGGCGATCCACGGCAAGGTGGGCCTGCGCGCCTCGATCACCGGCGAGATCGTGATGGACGAGGTCTTCTGCCCCGAGGAGAACGCCTTCCCCGAGGTGCGCGGCCTGAAGGGTCCCTTCACCTGCCTGAACAGCGCGCGCTACGGCATTGCCTGGGGTGCGCTCGGCGCGGCGGAGTTCTGCTTCCGCACTGCGCGGCAGTACACGCTGGACCGCAAGCAGTTCGGCAAGCCGCTGGCGGCCAACCAGCTGGTGCAGAAGAAGCTGGCCGACATGCTCACCGACATCACGCTGGGCCTGCAGGGCTGCCTGCGCCTGGGCCGCATGAAGGACGAGGGCACGGCGGCGGTGGAGATCACCTCGATCATGAAGCGCAACAGCTGCGGCAAGTCGCTGGACATCGCCCGCACCGCGCGCGACATGCTCGGCGGCAATGGCATCAGCGACGAGTTCGGCGTGGCGCGCCACCTGGTCAACCTGGAGGTGGTCAACACCTACGAGGGCACGCACGACATCCACGCGCTGATCCTCGGCCGCGCCATTACGGGCATTGCAGCCTTCTGATCTCCCACCCCCGCAGCGGCTCACGCCGCTCCCCCTCAAGGGGGCCACGCCAGCGGACCGGCACAGCCGGATCCACGGCGTGCGCTGGGATAACACCCTCGTCGCATGACTTCAACGCTGAAGCCGGGTGCCCTGGACGGCATCAAGGTTCTCGATCTTTCGCGCGTGCTGGCCGGGCCCTGGGCGGGGCAGATGCTGGCCGACCTGGGGGCGGACGTCGTCAAGGTCGAGCGCCCCGGCGCCGGTGACGACACCCGCGCCTGGGGGCCGCCCTGGCTGAAGGACGCCGAGGGGCGTGA
Source organism: Burkholderiaceae bacterium (assembly GCA_035331205.1). Classification (GTDB taxonomy): domain Bacteria; phylum Pseudomonadota; class Gammaproteobacteria; order Burkholderiales; family Burkholderiaceae_C; genus Sphaerotilus. Next base: position 764 of record DAOLLE010000336.1, on the reverse strand, counting down.
CACCCGCGATGCGGCCTATTTCTTCTGCGCCAACCGCAACAAGCGCTCGGTGGCGATCGACATCGCCACGCCCGAGGGGCAGGCGCTGGTGCGGCAGCTGGCGGCGCAGGCCGACGTGCTGCTGGAGAACTTCAAGGTCGGCGGCCTGAAGCAGTACGGCCTGGACTACGACAGCCTCAAGACCGTCAACCCGCGGCTGATCTACTGCTCGATCACCGGCTTCGGCCAGGACGGGCCCTACGCGCAGCGCCCGGGCTACGACTTCCTGATCCAGGGCATGGGCGGGCTGATGAGCGTCACCGGCCCGGCCGAAGTCCCCCGAGCCGATGGCGAGTCGGCCCCCGAAGGGCAGGGTCCTCAGAAGGTGGGCGTGGCGCTGGTGGACATCATGACCGGGCTGTACGCCAGCATCGGCGTGCTGGCCGCGCTGCAACACCGCCACGCCACCGGCGAGGGGCAGCACATCGACCTGGCGCTGCTGGACGTGCAGGTGGCGGCGCTGGCCAATCAGACCGCCAACTACCTGATCGGTGGGCGGGTGCCGCGGCGCATGGGCAACGCGCACCCTAACATCGTGCCGTACCAGGACTTTCCGACCGCGGATGGCGACATGATCGTCGCGGTGGGCAACGACGGGCAGTTCGCCCGGCTGGCCGAATCCGCCGGGCACCCGGAGTGGGCCGCCGACGAGCGCTTTGCCACCAATGCAGCGCGCGTGGCCAACCGGGCGACGCTGATCCCACTGCTGCGCCAGGCCACGGTGA
>DAOLLE010000335.1:0-4334 GCA_035331205.1 Burkholderiaceae bacterium | reverse complement strand
GGCAAGATGCGCGCCGAAGGCAAGGAGTACGTCGTCAAGGACGGCGACGTGCTGAACTTCCTGTTCAACGTCTGAGCCGGACGTCCGACGAAGGTCTGATCCAGATCCAGGACGGCCCGGGCGGTCCGGGCGCAGGCTGTGACATCGTTCACGGCCTGACCCGATGGAGACCGCCATGACCACATCCCGACCGTTGCGCCTTCCCCGGCTGCGGATCCACCCGCTGCTGCTGGCCGCCGTGCTGTGCGCTGCTGCGGCACTGCCGACGGCCGCCGCGGCCAACGACTTCGGCCTGGATCTGGTGATCGGGCGCGCCAATCAGCGCGACGGCGACACCCTGCTCGCCGTGGGCGGCAACGTCAGCTACCTGGTCGATGGCTGGTGGCTGCACCCCGAAGTCGGCTACGAGCAGAAGCTCTTCCCCGTCTTCAGCGGCGAGGACCGCGAGACCACCGCCGGCCTGCGCAGCGAATGGCCGCTGGGGCCGCGCGGACGCTTCTTCGTCGGTGGCGGCTACGCCAACCTGCGCATGCACTGGGGCTCGAACGTCGAACAGAGCGACGGCTGGTACGCCCACGCCGGCGCGATGTGGACCGTCGGCCGGGGCGGTTTTTCGATGGGCGTGGCGGCGAAGATGACCCGCGCGCCGGACTACCACCCTTGGGGCGTGACCACGCGCGCCGGCGGCGAGCGCATCGGCCTGCTGCTGAGCTGGCGGATCTGAGCCGCGGGGCCCTGCCGCGGTCCGGCCGGGTCAGATCGACGCGGCCGGATCGTCGCTCTGGCACTCCCGGAACAGCCGGACATGGCAGCCCGCGCAGATCGCGGGGTCGAGCCGGCAGTAGATCGTCGCCAGCGCGCTGCGCTTGTCGGGGAAGACATGGCCCTCGCCCAGGCGCTCGAGGAAGCCGCTGCGCCGCCAGACCTCGATGACCTGCGGACGCGGGCGGTGGAAGTAAAGGTCACCGCCGCGGGCGCGGCGCTCGCGCAGCTCGTCCTCCCAGACGGCCAGGCCGGCGAGATCGATCGAGTTCATGCTCTTGGCCATCACCAGCAGGTGGCGGGGCGCGTCGCCGGCGCTGCGCAGGCCGTGCAGCTGCTCGCCCACGTGCGCGGCGGCGCCGAAGTAGATCGAGCCCTCCATGCGCAGCAGGCGCAGCTGCGGGCATTCGGGCAGCGGCGCGTTGGCGTGCTCGCGCACCACGAGGCGGCGGTCGGCACCCCATCGGTCGAAGCCCATGATGCGCATCGCCGGGCGCGAGCTGCGCCAGAGGTAGAGCAGCAGCGCCAGCGCGGTGCCGAGCAGGATCGCACTCTCCAGCCGCAGCGTCAGCGTGGCCAGCAGGGTGCTGAGCGCGATGGCCAGTTCCGAGCGGTCGACCCGGCGCACCTGGCGCCACTGGGCGAAGTCGATCAGGCTCCAGGCCACCAGCAGCAGCAGGCCGGCGATCGCCGCGCGGGGTACCTGCGCCAGCGGCTCGGCCAGCAGCGCCACCAGCAGCAGCAGCCAGAGCGACGAAGCCACCGCCGCGATCGGCGTACGCGCCCCCGCCTGCAGGTTGGGCAGCGAGCGGTTCAGCGAGCCGCAGGAGAGGTAGCAGGACCAGAGGCCGCCGACGAGGTTGGACAGGCCCTGGCCGACGAACTCGCGATTCACGTCCAGCCGCTGGCCGGAACGGGCGGCCAGCACCTTGGCGATCGACAGCGACTGGCCCAGCGCGATCACCGCCAGCGCCAGCGCCTTGTCGAACAGCGCTGGCAGCTGGGACCAGTCGATGCGCGGCAGGTGCAGTGGCGGCAGCACCGCGGGCAACGCGCCGGTCACCGCCAGCGGCCAGCCGGTGGCCTCGCGCAGCGCCCAGCCCACCAAGCTGGCCACCACCAGCCCAACCAGCAGGTGGGGCGCGCGCGGCCAGATGCGCCGCACCACCACCGCGCTGCCCAGCGCCGCCAGGGCCACCCCGAGCGCGGCGGGGTGCAGGCGGGGCAGCGATTCGACCAGGGTCCAGAGCGTCGGCAGCGCCCCCTGGCCGCCGGGCACGCCGGATTCGAAGGCGTCGCGCAGCGCATGGATCGCGATCAGCAGCGCCGCGCCGGTGGTGAAGCCCAGCAGCGCCGAGGGCGAGATGAAATTGGCCAGTGCGCCCAGCCGCAGCGCGCCCACCGCCAGCTGCATCAACCCGACCAGCAGCGTCACCGCCAGGGCCAGTTCGATGTAGGCCGGGCTGCCGGTGGCCGCCAGCGGCGCCAGCATCGCCGCCAGCGCCAGCGAGTTGGCATTGGTCGGCCCGGACATGACGTGCCGGCTGGAACCGCCCAGCGCCGCGACGACGCAGGGCACGATCGCCGAGTACAGCCCGTATTGCGGCGGCAGCCCCGCCAGCGCTGCGAAGGCGATGCCCTGCGGCAGCACCAGCAGCGCGCCGAGCAGGCCGGCGATCGCGTCCGCGCGCAGGCTGGCGCGGTCGACCTCGCCGACCCAGTCGCCCAGCAGGGCACTCAGGCGCCGCAGCAGCGGCGAAGGCGGCGCAGGCGACTCGGAGGGGGCAGCGGGCGTCATCGCCGTCGATGCTGCCACAGGCGCGGAGCCCGGCCGCCGGCCCCGAGTCACGGCGACGTCACAGCGACGTCACGGCGGGCGCATCACTCTTCAAACGGCAGACCGACATAGTTCTCGGCCAGCGCGGTCATGCCCGCCTCGGAGTGCACCAGCCAGTCGAGCTCGGCGGTCTGCAGGCGGTGGCCGACGGCGCCGGTGTCGCCGCCGGCCTGCGGGAACTTGTGCAGCAGGCTGGTCATGAACCAGCTGAAGCGCTCTGCCTTCCAGACGCGGCGCAGCGCCTTGCGCGAGTAGTCGTCGATGCCCGCGCAGGACTTCTCGGCGTAGAACTCCATGAAGGCACGGCTGAGGTAGCGCACGTCGGCGGCCGCCAGGTTCAGGCCCTTGGCGCCGGTGGGCGGCACGATGTGGGCGGCGTCGCCGGCCAGGAAGAGCGCGCCGAAGCGCATCGGCTCGGCCACGAAGCTGCGCAGCGGCGCGATGCTCTTCTCGATCGACGCTCCGGTCTGCAGGTCCGCGGCGGCCGCGGGGTCGAGCCGACTGCGCAGTTCGTCCCAGAAGCGGTCGTCGCTCCAGTCCTCGACCTTGTCCTGCAGCGAGCACTGCACGTAGTGGCGCACCCGCGTCTTGCTCCGCATGCTGCACAGCGCGAAGCCGCGCTCGTGGTTGGAATAGATCAGCTCGTCGGCCACCGGGGGCACGTCGGCCAGGATGCCCAGCCAGCCGAAGGGGTAGACGCGCTCGAAGTTCTGGATGCGCTCGGGCGGCACGCTGGCGCGGCACACGCCGTGGAAGCCGTCGCAGCCGGCGATGAAGTCGCAGGCCAGCTCGTGGCGCACACCGTCCTTGGTGTAGCTCACGCGCGGGCGGTCGCTGTCGACGTCGTGGATCGCCACGTCCAGCGCCTCGTAGACGGTGGGCAGGCCGGCGGCGGCGCGGGCCTCCATCAGGTCGCGCGTGACCTCGGTCTGGCCGTAGACCATCACCGACTTGCCGCCGGTCAACGCGCTCAGGTCGATGCGGTGGCGCTCACCGCCGAAGGCCAGCTCGATGCCGTGGTGCACCAGCCCCTCGCGGTGCATGCGCGCACCCACGCCCGCCTCGTCCAGCAGGTCGATGCAGACCTGCTCCAGCACCCCGGCGCGGATGCGGCCGAGCACGTACTCGCCGCTGCGCTGCTCGAGCAGCACGGTGTCGATGCCGGCCTTGGCCAGCAGCTGGCCGAGCAGCAGGCCGGCCGGGCCGGCGCCGATGATGGCAACCTGGGTGCGCGTCGGGATGGGGGTCGAGGCGGAGGTCATGGGGCGTGGTGAGGTTGGAGCGTGGGGGTGAAGGGTCCGCGGGGGTCGGACGGGGAACGGGCAACTCAATGGGTTGGCGGCCCGTGGCCGGCGTCGGCGCCGGCCGGGTCGGTCACAGCAGCGGCCGCAGGCGCTGCTGGGCGTCCAGCAGGATGGGCAGGAAGCGCTCGCGCAGGGTCTCCAGCGACACGCGCGCGGCGATCGCACTGACGTTCAGCGCCGCGACCACCTCGCCGCGGTGGTTGCGCAGCGGCACGGCCAAGGTGCGCAGGCCCAGCTCCATTTCCTGGTCGACCAGCGCGTGGCCCTGGCTGCGCACCCGGGCCAGCTCCTGGCGCAGGGCATCGGGCTGGGTCAGCGAGCGCGGGGTCAACGGCCGCAGCGCCTGGCGCGCCTGCTGCTGCGCCAGCCAGGCGTCCAGCGCCTCGGGCGGGCGGGCCGCGAGCAGCACGCGGCCGTTGGCGGTGCAGTAG
>DAOLLE010000334.1:0-4336 GCA_035331205.1 Burkholderiaceae bacterium | reverse complement strand
GGCCTGATCGGCCGCCCAGCGGTGGGCTGGCCGGTCGGAGGGCCGGGCCTACAATGGCCCGCGCCGATTCCCCCATGGCCACCCGCAGCACCGCCCGCTCCGATGACGACGCCGTTTTCACGGCCAGTGCCGAGCTCTTCGCGCTGCTGGCCACGCCGGTGCGGCTGAAGGTCATCCGCGCGCTGGATGGGGTGGAAAAGAACGTTTCGCAGCTGCAGGCCGAGGTCGGCACCACCCAGCCGAATCTGTCCCAGCACCTGTCCACGCTGTACCGCGCGGGCGTGCTGACCAAGCGGCGCGAGGGCACGCAGATCCACTACCGGCTGGCGAGCGAGCGCGTCGGCATGCTGTGCCGGGCGGTGTGCCAGCAGGTGGCGCTGGAACTCGAAGGCCGTGTCGCGTTGCCGGCCGAGCAGCGTCTGCTGCCGCTGGGCGGGCGCTGACCCCGGCGTCGGGCCCGGCGACCGACGCCACGGCCAGTCGCGCTCAGCGCACTTTGCCCAGCAGCGTCTGCACCTCGTCGAGCATGTGGGTCAGCTCGGGCACCTGGGAGTCGTCGACGCCCAGCTTCTGGCGCAGCTCCTGCTGCATGAAGCACACCGTCATGCGCACGTAGGCGCTGTCGAGCGCCTTGCGCACCGCGGCCATCTGGCTGGCGATGTCCAGGCAGGCCTCGCCCGACTCGATCATGCGCTGGATGCCGCGCAGTTGACCCTCGGCCCGTTTGAGGCGGTTGAGCAGGTCGGTGCGACTGGATTCGTCCTGGAGTTGGGCCATGGTGCAGTTGTCCGGGGAGGCTGGTGCTGAACGCGTCTGATCCGTCATTGTCCCTGCTCCGCAAGAAGGTCGCTGCGGCAGCCACCGAATTCCCGGGGGCTCCCACCATGGTCAAGCTGCTGCTTGGCTGCTTGGCCGCTCAGCGGCGGCAGGCCGAGCCGCCGTCGGGCACGCCCAGCTTCCTGAGCAGGAAGCTCGGCGGGCAGAAACCGGTGATGCCCGACTGGAAGAGGTTCGCGCCGACGAAGGCGGTGAAGGCCAGGAACCACTTGCTGACGAAGATCGGGCTGCCCTCGACCCCCAGGGCCAGCGAGAGCATCACGAAGAAGCCGGCCATCAGGCGGATGTAGCGTTCGACGGTCATGGTGAGGTCCTTTCGGAGGTACGACAGAGTGAAAGACGGGCTCAGGCCCCGTGGCGGCGCCGGTACACCGCGAAGTAGCCCACCGGGATCACGACCAGCGTGAGCAGCGTCGAGACCAGGATGCCGAAGATCAGCGAGACGGCCAGGCCGTTGAAGATCGGGTCGTCGAGGATGAAGAAGGCGCCGATCATCGCGGCCAGCGCGGTCAGCATGATCGGCTGGGCCCGCACCGCGGCGGAGGACACCACCGCCTCCTTGAAGGGCATGCCGGCGGCGGTCTGCAGGTCGATGAAGTCCACCAGCAGGATCGAGTTGCGCACGATGATGCCCGCCAGCGCGATCATGCCGATCATCGACGTGGCGGTGAACTGCGCGCCCAGCAGCGCATGCCCGGGCATCACGCCGATGATGGTCAGCGGGATCGGCGCCATGATGATCAGCGGCGTGACGTAGCTCTTGAACTGCGCCACCACCAGCAGGTAGATCAGGATCAGGCCGACGCCGTAGGCCGCCCCCATGTCGCGGAAGGTCTCGTAGGTGACCTGCCACTCGCCGTCCCACTTCAGCGCGTATTGGCGGTAAGGGTCGGAGGGCTGGCTGATCCAGTACTCGCCCAGCTCGCTGCCGCCCAGCGCCTGCTTGAGCTGGGCGCCGTCGAGCTTGCCGCGGATGGCGAACAGGCCGTAGAGCGGCGAATCGAGCTTGCCGGCCATGTCGCCGAAGACATAGCTCACGCCGTGCAGGTCCTTGGTGAACAGCGGCTTGTCGATCACGCCCTGCTCGATGCGGACCAGCTCGGACAGCGGCACCAGCTGCCCGTTGGCCGCGCGCATGGGCAGTTGCAGCAGGTATTCCAGGCCGACCTGGCGCTCGCGCGGCAACTGCAGCCGCACCGGCACCGGGTGCTTGCTCTGGCCGTCGTGCAGGTAGGCCGCGTCCATGCCGGAGAGGGCGCCCTGCACCGTCTGCGCCACCACCGCCACCGGGATGCCGAGCGACTCGGCGCGCTGGCGCTGCACGCGCAGGAAGGCGCGCGGCGCGTCCTCGCGCAGCGAGGTGTCGATGCCGACGATGTCCGGCGTCGCGGCAAAGGCCTTGCTCACCGCGGCGGCCACGCGCTGGCGGCCGGCCTCGTCCGGGCCGTAGACCTCGGCGACCAGCGGGCTCATCACCGGCGGGCCGGGCGGCACCTCGACCACCTGGATGCGCGCGCCCCAGGCCGCGGCGATCTTCTCCAGCTCGGGCCGGTGGCGCTGCGCGATCACGTGGCTCTTGTCGTGGCGGTGCTTCTTGTCCACCAGGTTCACCTGCAGGTCGCCCTGCTCGGCATCGGCGCGCAGGTAGTACTGCCGCACCAGGCCGTTGAAGGTGATCGGGCTGGCCGTGCCGGCGTAGCCCTGCAGGTCGCGCACCTCCGGCTGCTTCGCCAGCCAGCCGCCCATGGCCTGCAGCGCCGCGGCGGTGTCCTCCACCGGCGTGCCGGCGGGCATCTGCACGACGACCTGGTACTCCGACTTGTTGTCGAAGGGCAGCATCTTCAGCACCACCCACTGCACCACGGCCAGGCCGACGCTGAGCATCAGCGCGGCGACGATGCCGGCCATCAGCATCCAGCGCTTGGCCGCACTTTCGAGGAAGGGCGTCAGGATCGCGGTGAAGATCCGCGGCAGCTTGGCCGCCAGCCCCTTCGGCTCGCCCTGCGTGGCGTGGGCGCCATGCCCCGCGCCGTGGTGCGACTTCATCAGCCGCGCGGCCAGCCAGGGCGTCACCGAGAAGGCGATCGCCAGCGAGATCGCCATGCCCAGCGACGAGTTGATCGGGATCGGGCTCATGTACGGGCCCATCAGCCCGGAGACGAAGGCCATCGGCAGCAGCGCCGCGATCACCGTCAGCGTGGCCAGGATGGTCGGGCTGCCGACCTCGTCCACCGCCGCGGGGATGATCTGCAGCAGCGGCTTGCCCGGTTCCAGCTGCTGGTGGCGGTGGATGTTCTCCACCACCACGATCGCGTCGTCCACCAGGATGCCGATCGAGAAGATCAGCGCGAACAGCGACACCCGGTTGAGCGTGAAGCCCCAGGCCCAGCTCGCGAAGAGCGTGGCCGTGAGCGTCAGGATCACCGCCGCGCCGACGATCACCGCCTCGCGCCGGCCCAGCGCCAGCCCGACCAGCAGGATCACCGAGGCCGTCGCGAAGGCCAGCTTCTGGATCAGCTTGTTGGCCTTCTCGGCCGCTGTCTCGCCGTAGTCGCGCGTGACGGTCATCTCCACGCCGGCGGGGATCAGCGTGTTGCGCAACTCGTCCAGCCGCTGGCGGGCGGCCTGGGCCACGTCCACGGCGTTCTGACCGGGCTTCTTGGTGACGGTGATCGTCACCGCCGGGTAGACCTGTCCGGCAACCTGCCCGGCCGAAGCCGCGCTGGCCGCGCCGTCCGCCGCGGGGGCCGAGCCCGGCGTGAACCACACCGGGTTGGCCAGCTGGGCCGCGCCGTCGCTGATGCGTGCCACCTCGCGCAGGTAGACCGGGCGGCCGTTGCTGCTGCCCACCACCAGCGCGCCGACGTCCTCGGCGCTGCGCAGGAACTCGCCGGTGTCCACCGTCAGCATCATGGCCGACTGGCTGGCGCTGCTCGGGCGCTGCAGCACCGTGCCCGAGGGCATCGCCTGGTTGGCCGCGCCGACGATCTGCTTGAGCTTGAGCAGGTCCACGCCGCGTGCGCGCAGCTGCGTCGGGTTCAGGTCCACCTGCACCGTGCGGCCGGGTGCGCCGATCGTCTGCACCTCGCGGCTGCCGGGCACCCGCTTGAGTTCGGTCTCGACGCTGCGCGCCACCCGCTCCAGCTCCACCGCCGGCGTGCCGTCGCGGCCGTACAGCGTCACGCCCAGCACCGGCACGTCGTCGATGCCCTTGGGCTTGACGATCGGCGTCAGCGTGCCCAGGTCGCGCGGCAGCCAGTCCTGGTTGGCGTTGAGCACGTCGTACAGCCGCACCAGCGCCTCGGTGCGCGGCACGCCCACCTTGAACTGCACCGTCAGCACCGCCACGCCGGGGCGCGCCACCGAGTAGGTGTGCTCGATGCCGTGGATCTGGCTGAGCACCTGTTCGGCCGGCCGCGCCACCATGTTCTGCACGTCCGACGAGCTGGCCCCGGGGAAGGGGATCAGCACGTTGGCCATCGTGACGTTGATCTGCGGC
>DAOLLE010000333.1:0-4358 GCA_035331205.1 Burkholderiaceae bacterium | reverse complement strand
CCGCTCAACAGCTACCTGCGCTGGCTGCCGTGCTGCTACAACCCCGGCCAGGACCGGCGCAAGTGGTACACCCAACTGATGTTTGCCCAGCACGCGGCGAACCTGGCGCCGGTGTGGGGCCGTGCCCAGGGCACGGGGCACCCCGGCATCACGATGTTCAATCGCGGTGGCGGGCCGATCACCTTCGACCCGCTCAACCGCCTGGACCGGCAGATGAACGCCCATCTGTTCCTGTTCGGCCCTACCGGCTCGGGCAAGTCAGCGACCCTCAACAACCTCTTGAACCAGGTCACGGCCATCTACCGGCCGCGGCTGTTCATCGTGGAGGCCGGGAACTCCTTCGGCCTGTTCGCAGACTTCGCCCGGCGCCTGGGCCTGACCGTGAACCGCGTCAAGCTGGCTCCTGGCTCGGGCATCAGCCTCGCGCCATTCGCCGATGCGCGCCGGCTGATCGAAACGCCGAGCGACGTGCAGACCCTCGATGCCGATGCGCTGGACGAGGACCTGCCGCCGGATGCTTCGGCCATGGAGGCGGACGAGCAGCGCGACGTGCTCGGCGAACTGGAGATCACGGCACGGCTGATGATCACCGGAGGCGAAGACAAGGAAGAAGCGCGGATGACGCGGGCCGACCGCTCGCTGATCCGCCAGTGCATCCTCGACGCCGCCGAGCACTGCGTGGCCGAGAAGCGCACGGTGCTCACGCGCGACGTGCGCAACGCGCTGCGCGCTCGGGGCCAGGACCCGACGCTACCCGAGATGCGCCGCGTGCGGCTGATGGAGATGGCGGACGCGATGGACATGTTCTGCCAAGGCACCGACGGCGAGATGTTCGACCGCGATGGCTCTCCGTGGCCCGAGGCAGACATCACCCTGGTCGATCTGGCGACCTACGCGCGGGAGGGCTACAACGCGCAGCTCTCCATCGCATACATCAGCCTGATCAGCACGGTGAACAACATCGCCGAACGAGACCAGTACCTGGGCCGGCCTATCGTCAACGTCACAGACGAAGGACACATCATCACCAAAAATCCATTGCTTGCGCCCTACGTGGTCAAGATCACAAAAATGTGGCGCAAGCTCGGGGCCTGGTACTGGCTGGCTACACAAAATATCGACGATCTGCCGCGCGCTGCAGAGCCCATGCTCAACATGATCGAGTGGTGGATCTGTCTCAGCATGCCCCCCGATGAGGTCGAGAAGATCGCGCGGTTCCGCGAACTTTCGCCCGCGCAGAAGGCGCTGATGCTGTCGGCACGCAAAGAAGCGGGGAAATTCACCGAGGGCGTCATCCTCTCCAAGAGCATGGAAGTGCTGTTCCGCGCCGTGCCGCCGAGCCTGTACCTCGCGCTCGCGCAGACCGAACCCGAAGAGAAGGCCGAGCGATACCAGCTCATGCAGCAGTACGGCTGCACCGAACTCGAAGCCGCCTTCCGGGTCGCCGAGAGGATCGACCAAGCGCGCGGCATCGAGTCGCCGGCCTTGGAACTGTCGTAAGCCGGAGAGTGCCATGGAGCAGAAACGTCCTTCCATCCCGATGCAGGTCCAAGCGTTCCGTCGCCGCCACGTGCGGCCCCGCTGGCCTTGGGCCTTGGCCGCTGCACTGGTCGCGCTGCTGCTGATCTGGGGCGTGTCCCGGTCGCCCGACGAATCCTCGCCGCAGCCGTCCACGCCGGTCAGCACGGCCCAGGTCGCCGGGCCGCCCTGGCAGATGGGCAACGCCGAAGGCCGCTTCACGCTGACGCTTTATGCCGACCTGGAATGTCCGTTCTGCCGGGAGTACTTCCCGCAGCTCAAGCGCTGGGTCGGCAACAACACCGACGTGGCACTGCAATGGCACCACCAGCCGCTGGCCGCGCACGAGCCCGCCGCGTCGGCCGAGGCGCGCCTGGTCGAGTGCGCCGCCGAAGCGGGCGGACATGCCGCGTTCTGGCAAGCCGTCGAGTGGGTCTATGCCCACACGCGCAGCGATGGCCAGGGCCTGCCCGATGGCCTGCGCTACCCCGAATCGACGCCGGCCGTCGAGCAGTGCCTGGCGAGCGAGCGGGCCGATGCGCTCATCCGCGCCCAGGCCGCGGAAGCCACCAAGAGCGGCGTGAACGCCACGCCGTCGCTGCGGCTGCTCGATCGCCAGACGGGTCAGGCCATCCTGCTGCAGGGGCCGATCGAGGGCGATGCCTTGCTCTCGGCCATGGACATGCTGGCAGCCGAGGACCCGACCAGTGACGTGGCGGCCTCGCCCGCCACCCCCACATCCGAAATGCCTGCCGACGCTGTCGGCGACATGCCCAGGTAGCCCTCGGTCTTGGAGGCTACGGCGCGGCTTGCCACGCTGACCGCGACCCGTTCGCTTCGCATCCTGGCTGCGGACAATCACCGCTGCGCGGTGGTGGATGCACCTTGTTCCGCTATTTCCATCCCCAGGAGGGCTTGCCCTCCCAGGGGGGGCGCCCTCCGTTCACATTCTGGAGGTTTGCCCATGTCTCTCGTCGCCAATGACTCCTGCGTGGAGCCACGTTTTGCACCAGCGTCCCAATCCGATGACTGGATCATCCGGCAAGCCATCGCGCTGCTGGAGCAGCGTGTCTTCAAGAAGGGGCCATCCCTCGAACGGCCCGCCGCCGTCAAGGACTACTTGAACCTGAAGCTGGCAGCCGAGCCCAACGAAGTCTTCGCCATCGTGTTCCTCAACAGCATGCACGAAGTGCTGGCCTACGAACCGATGTTCAAGGGCACGGTCCATTCGACCACGGTGCATGCGCGCCCGATCCTGCAGCGCGCCTTGGAACTGAACGCCGCCGCGGTCATTCTTTCGCACCAACACCCTTCGGGCTGCACGGAGCCGTCAAGCGCGGACCGCGCGTTGACCCAAACGCTGAGGGCTGCGTTGTCGCTGATCGACGTGAGGGTGCTGGATCACCTCATCGTCGGCCAAGGCACGCCGTACTCGTTCGCGGAATCCGGCCTGCTGTAGCAACGGCATCGGCTCCTTGATCCACGCGGAGGCTTCGGCCTCCGCTTTTTCATGGGCGCGAGACAAGCAGGTATGCGGGCGGTGCGCGATGCGCATTGTTTGTTGGGGCCGCATCGGCTTCGCGTTTGACTACTGCTCTGATCAACTTCAAGGGCGCGCGACATGCCAGCATCTCTTTCCAGGTTCGCGTCAGGCTGGCGAACTCTCGGCCTGGCCGTTGCGCTGCCGGCCGCGCTGGCCGTTTTCAGCCCGGCCGCCTTCGCCGCAGACGTGGTGGTCGTCACCGACAGCCGCCACCCGTTCAAGACCATGGGTGGCGAGCGGCTGATCGAGCTGGACGAGCCCCACCGGATTGAAGCGGAGCTTTCAGCGGAGCTGCCCAACGACCCCGAGCAGGCGACGGCCATCGTCAAGCGCCGGCTGTCCAGCGGCGGCACCGACCTCCAGCGCCGCCTCGCTTCCGCGTACCAGGGCGTCACAGACGCTTGGAGCCTGGGCATCACCAGCCTCCCGGCCGTCGTGGTGGACCAGCGCTACGTGGTCTATGGCGAGCCGGACGTGGCCCGCGCCGTCGCGCGCATCGAACAGCACCGGAGGCCTCAGCCATGATCCGAGCATTCGACCTGATGCGCCGCCTGCGCGCTGGCGTGGCGTCCGTGCTGCTGCTCAGTGCCACCGGCAGCTACGCCCTCAACACCGCCACCATCGTCGGCTCGGTGGCGTCGCCCGACTGCCTCGAATACCGCGTCGTCGGCATCTGCTACTGGCTCTACTGCACCTGGACCGGCTGCACGGTGCGCACATCCATCAAGGTGCGCCACTACATCCCCGATGCGGTGGTGTCGTCGTACTCGAACACCGGCGAAAACCCCTGGGTCGAAGTCCGGGCGATGAGCACGCCCAACCCGTCTGCCCAGGCGGGCGGCGACGGGACGACGAACGAGGACCACGAAAACAACCTCGCCAAGTTCAAGAACGCCGACGTGATCGGCCACCCTGGTGTCGAGGTGTTCAACCAGTTTGTCTCATCGTCGGGCTACTTCTGCGAGGGCGCGGGTACGGCGTTCATGCCGTACTTGCTCAGCACCTTGGACACGCTGGCCTGGCGCTACAACGTGCCCGAGATGGCCTACCCGGAAGCGCTGATTCCGGGGCTGCGCGAGGTCGGCGCACGTACCACGATGAACCTCTGGGGCAATGTGTATCCGCGTGGCGGCTTCCTGCACCAGACCGACGACCACAAGGCCGGTGCAGTCGTCGCCCAGCGTGCGGGTGATGTCGTCACGCGCCGCGGGCAGATCCACGTCTATCAGCCGCTGCTCGCCAACTCGCGGCCCGGCTACTGGCCGGCCGGCGCGCTGATGGAAGGCGATGCCTCGAC
>DAOLLE010000332.1:0-4359 GCA_035331205.1 Burkholderiaceae bacterium | reverse complement strand
GCCGTCCATGTACTCGCGGGCGTTGTACAGCGCGCGCAGCGTGCGCACCGACAGGCCCTTGATGCCCACCGTCTGCTGGTAGGTCAGGAAGGTTTCCAGGATCGCGTGCGGCTCGTGGCGGTACAGGTCGTCGCTGGCCACCTCGAGCAGGCCGCCGCGGTCGAAGAAGCGCGCGTTGATCGGCCGCATCGGGGCGTCCTGCGAGCCGTTGACGCGCTCCTCGATGTTGAGCATCAGGATCTGGTTGAGCTGCGCCACGGCCTTGGCCGCCCAGTAGTAGCGGCGCATCAGCGCCTCGCTGGCGCGCCGCTCGGGCGTGTGCACATAGCCGAAGCTTTCGGCCACCGCGGTCTGCAGGTCGAAGATCAGCCGGTCCTCGCGCCGGTTCGCCGTCACGTGCAGCTGGGTGCGGATCAGCTTGAGGAAGCCCTCGTTGCGCTGCAGCTGGCGCACCTCGAAGGGCGTGATCAGGCCCCTGGCGGCCATCTCCCGCCAGGAACTGCCCAGGCCGGCGGCCAGCGCCACCCAGCGCAGCACCTGCAGGTCGCGCAGGCCGCCGGGGCTTTCCTTGCAGTTGGGCTCCAGCGCGTAGGGTGTGTTCTCGTACTTGACATGGCGCTGCTCCATCTCGAGCAGCTTGGCGCGCAGGAAGGCCGCCGGGTCCAGCACCGCCTGGCTGCGCTGGCGGAAGTCCTGGTACAGCGGCTTGGCGCCGGCCAGCCAGCGCGCTTCGAGCAGCGCGGTCTGTACCGTCACGTCCTGACCCGCCACCTGCACACACTCGGCCACGCTGCGCACGCTCGAGCCGATCTCCAGGCCGATGTCCCAGCAGGCGGTGATGAAGTCGCCGATCCGCGCGTCGGTGACCGGCCCGCCGGCATCGCCGTCGGGCAGCAGCAGCAGCACGTCGACGTCGGAATGCGGGTAAAGCTCGCCGCGGCCGTAGCCGCCCACGGCCACCAGCGCGGCGTTGCGCGGCATCGCGGTGCACTTCCACAGCCGGCCCAGCACCTGGTCGGTCAGGCGGGTGATGCGGCGGATCAGCCGCTGCGCGGCCTCCAGCGACGGTGGGCTGGCGCGGAACTCCTCGATCAGCGCCCTGCGGTCATCGCGCAGGTGCTGCCGCAGGTCGGCCAGATCGAGCGGGCTGACGCCCTCGCGGGCCTCGGTGGCGGCAGCAGCTCCGCCTTTCATGCGCCGGCGCCCGTGACGAAGGCGGGGATCGGCGGGCTGCCGGCCGACAGCGTCAGCACCTCGTAGCCGGTCTCGGTGACCAGCACGGTGTGCTCCCACTGCGCCGACAGCGAGCGGTCCTTGGTGACGATGGTCCAGCCGTCGCCGGACTCCTTGATCTCGCGCCGCCCGGCGTTGATCATCGGCTCGATCGTGAAGATCATGCCCGGCTCGAGCTTGTCGAGCGTGCCCGGGCGGCCGTAGTGCAGCACCTGCGGCTCTTCATGAAACTTGCGCCCGATGCCGTGGCCGCAGAATTCGCGCACCACCGACAGGCCGTTGCTTTCTGCGAAGGTCTGGATCGCGTGGCCGATGTCGCCCAGGCGCGCGCCAGGGCGCACCTTGACGATGCCCTTCCACATCGCCTCGTAGGTCAGCTGGCACAGGCGCTTGGCCGCGATCGAGCCCTCACCGACCACGAACATGCGGCTGGTGTCGCCGTGCCAGCCGTCCTTGATCGTCGTGATGTCGACGTTGACGATGTCGCCGTTCTTCAGCGGCTTGTCGTTCGGTATGCCGTGGCAGACCTGGTGGTTGATCGAGGTGCAGATCGACTTCGGGTAGGGCTGGTAGCCCGGCGGCGCATAGTCCAGCGGCGCGGGAATGCAGCCCTGCACCTGGACCATGTGGTCGTGGGCCAGCCGGTCGATTTGGTTGGTGGTCACGCCCGGCTTGATGAAGGGCTCCAGGTAGTCCAGGACCTCCGCAGCCAGGCGACAAGCGACGCGCATCGCGGCGATGTCCGCTTCGTTCTTGATCGTGATCGACATGCGGTGGATTATCACACCCGGCCCTTTCCCGGCGCCGCGCTGGGTCCGGCGTTCGGCGCGATGCTCTCGGCCTGGCTTGGTCGGCATGTGGCCGGGCCGATCGCGCCGGCTCGCCTAAAATTCCCGCTTTGCCCGCCGCCGGCTCTCGGGAATCCCACGCGTGTCCTCCACCTCCGCCCAGCCCTCTAAGCATCTGCAGCACTTCGAGGGTGGTATCGCCCTGTCCGCCTTCCGCGTCCAGGCGCTGCTGCCGCGACTGCAAGCCGTTTCGTCGCGCATCGTCGGGATTTCCGCCCGCCACGTGCACTGGGTCTGGAGCGATGCCGCACTCGACGCGGCGGCGCAGGCCAAGCTGGGCGCGCTGCTCACCTATGGCGATCCGTATGTGGCGCCTGCGGGCGACAGCGAGCTGATCGTCGTGATGCCGCGCCTGGGCACCGTCTCGCCCTGGGCCTCCAAGGCCACCGACATCGCCCACAACTGCGGGCTGGGCAACGCCGCGGTGCACCGCGTCGAACGCGTCACCGAGTTCCGCCTGCAGCTCAAGAGCGGCCTGCTCGGCGCCTTGGCTGGCGCGCTCACGGGCCCCAAGAGCCTGAGCGAGGCCGAACTGCAGGCCTGCGCCGCGCTGCTGCACGACCGCATGACCGAGTCGGTGGCCTTCGAGCGCGAGGCCGCCCGCCACCTCTTCGACGCACAGCCGGCCGAGCCGCTGGCCCACGTCGACGTGCTCGGCGCCGGCAAGCCCGCGCTGGAAGCCGCCAACAAGGACTTCGGCCTGGCGCTGTCGGACGACGAGATCGACTACCTCGTCACCAACTTCCGCCAGCTCGGGCGCAACCCCAGCGACGTCGAGCTGATGATGTTCGCGCAGGCCAACTCCGAGCACTGCCGCCACAAGATCTTCAACGCCGACTTCACCATCGACGGCGAGCGCCAGCCGCTGTCGATGTTCGGCATGATCCGCAACACCGAGAAGCTCAATGGCCAGCACTCGGTGATCGCCTACAGCGACAACGCCGCGGTGATGGAAGGTGGCGCGATCGAGCGCTGGGTGCCCAGTGATCAGGCCAGCGCCTCACCCTACGTCGCCCGCCCCGAGGTGGCGCACGTGCTGATGAAGGTGGAAACGCACAACCACCCGACGGCGATTTCCCCGTACCCCGGCGCCTCCACCGGCGCGGGCGGCGAGATCCGCGACGAGGGCGCCACCGGCCGCGGCTCCAAGCCCAAGGCGGGCCTGACCGGCTTCACCGTGTCCAACCTGCGCCTGCCGGAGACGAACGAGCCCTGGGAGCGCGAGAACATCGGCCGTCCCGAGCACATCGCCAGCCCGCTGCAGATCATGATCGACGGCCCGCTGGGCGGCGCCGCGTTCAACAACGAGTTCGGCCGGCCCAACCTGGGCGGCTACTTCCGCGTCTTCGAGCAGGACGTGGCGGGCGTGCAGCGCGGCTACCACAAGCCCATCATGATCGCCGGCGGTCTGGGCCAGATCGACGACCGCATGACGGCCAAGCTGCCCTTCGGCGCCGGCACGCTGCTGATCCAGCTGGGCGGCCCGGGCATGCGCATCGGCATGGGCGGCGGGGCGGCCAGCTCGATGGCTGCGGGCAGCAACACCGCGGCGCTGGACTTCGACAGCGTGCAGCGCGGCAACCCGGAAATCCAGCGCCGGGCGCAGGAGGTCATCGACCACTGCTGGAGGATGGGTGCCCCCATGCCCCCCGAGGGGGACGGCGCGGCTTCGGAGCGGCCGGGCGCCGCGCCGGGGCGCGGAAACCCCATCCTGGCGATCCACGACGTGGGCGCGGGCGGCATCTCCAACGCCTTCCCCGAGCTGGTGGACGGCGCGGAGAAGGGCGCCACCTTTGACATCCGCAAGGTGCCGCTGGAGGAAACCGGCTTGGCGCCCAAGGAAATCTGGTGCAACGAGAGCCAGGAGCGCTACGTGCTGGCGATTGCGCCGGAATCCTTGCCGCTGTTCGACCAGATCTGTGCACGTGAGCGTTGCCCGTACGCCGTCATCGGCGTGGCCACGGACGATCGCGAGCTGATCCTGGAAGAGGGCCCGGGCGGCGAGCGCCCGATCGACATGCCGATGGATGTGCTGCTGGGCAAGCCGCCCAAGGTGCACCGCCAGGTGCAGCGCATCGCCCGCAGCGAGAAGCCGCTCGACCTGAGCGAGGTGGCCCTGGACGAGGTGGCGTTGGCCGTGCTGCGCCACCCGACGGTGGCCTCCAAGCGCTTCCTGATCACCATCGGTGACCGCACGGTGGGCGGCCTGAACCACCGCGACCAGATGGTCGGCCCCTGGCAGGTGCCGGTGGCCGACTGCGCGGTGACGCTGGCCGAC
>DAOLLE010000331.1:0-4363 GCA_035331205.1 Burkholderiaceae bacterium | reverse complement strand
TGTTTGGGGCGCCACCTCCCGGCGTTACCCCGGACTTCCGTGAAGAACCTTTTTTCTGCCCGGGCGTCGCGGTCGAACGTGGTCGTCTTAGTTCACGCCGCGGGCGCCTGCGTGCGGGCTTCCCCCCGGACCGCGAGGACGGGCCGATTGCCATCGGGCGCCCCCTGGCGGCCTACAATCGAGGACTTTTGCCCACCTTGCCAGGAGTTTTCCGGTGTTCATTTCCAACGCATACGCACAAACGGCCCCCGCGGCGGCCGCAGGCGGTTCGTCGCTGACCAGCCTGTTGCCGCTGGTGCTGATGTTCGTGGTGCTTTACTTCATCATGATCCGCCCGCAGATGAAGCGCCAGAAGGAGCACAAGGCGATGATCGACGCGATCGGCAAGGGCGATGAGGTCGTGATCGGCGGCGGCCTGATGGGCAAGGTCACCAAGGTGGCCGAGAGCCAGATCGGGCTGGAAATCGCCAACGGGGTCGAGGTGCAGTGCCAGCGCAGCGCCGTCGTCCAGGTGCTGCCCAAGGGCACCCTGAAGTGATCTGAATGCGGCCGCCGCCTCTGTGCCGCGGCCGCCCCGACATCGCGGGGAACGCTTCCCCGAGGACGTGACGATGAACCGCTTTCCCTGGTGGAAGTACCTGATCCTGGCCATCGCGGTGGCCGTGGGTCTGCTGTACACGCTGCCCAACTTCTTCGGCGAGGCGCCGGCCGTGCAGGTCTCCAGCGCCAAGGCCACCGTGAAGGTGGACGCCGCCGTCACCGAGCAGGTCCGCCAGGCGCTGGCCGGCGCGGGGCTGAAGCCCGACTTCGTGCAGCAGGAGGGCGTGTCGGTGCGCGCGCGCTTTGGCGACACCGATGCTCAACTCAAGGCCCGCGACGCGCTGGCCAAGGCGCTCAACCCGGATGCGGCCAACCCCTCTTTCATCGTCGCGTTGAACCTGGTGTCGCGCTCGCCGCAGTGGCTGGCCTCGATCCACGCGCTGCCGATGTACCTGGGCCTGGACCTGCGCGGGGGCGTGCA
The DNA here is from genome assembly GCA_035331205.1 of Burkholderiaceae bacterium. Taxonomy (GTDB): domain Bacteria; phylum Pseudomonadota; class Gammaproteobacteria; order Burkholderiales; family Burkholderiaceae_C; genus Sphaerotilus. The sequence continues at coordinate 3,342 of DAOLLE010000331.1, read as the reverse complement.
CTTCCTGATGCAGGTGGACATGAAGGCGGCGCTGACCAAGAAGGCCGAATCGCTCAGTGGCGACATCCGCACCCTGCTGCGCGACAAGAACCTGCGCCACGGCGGCATCGCCCGCGTGGGGGACACCGTCGAAGTGCGCCTGCGTGACGCCGAGAGCCAGGCCCGGATCCTGGAAGTGCTGGCCGACCAGCAGCCCGACCTGCAGTGGGCCCCGGTCACCGAGGGCGCCGACACCAAGCTGGTGGGTACGCTCAAGCCCGCGGCCGCCCGCAAGGTGCAGGAACAGGCGCTGACCCAGAACATCAACACGCTGCACAACCGGATCAACGAGCTGGGCGTGGCCGAGCCGGTCATCCAGCAGCAGGGCCTGGACCGCGTGGTGGTGCAGCTGCCCGGCGTGCAGGACGTGGCCAAGGCCAAGGACATCATCGGCCGCACCGCGACGCTGGAAGTGCGCCTGGTCGACGACGGCACCGAGGCGCAGGCGGCGCTGTCGGGCAACGGCCCGGTGCCCTTCGGCACCGAAAAGTACGCCGAGCGCGGCGGGCGCCACGTCATCGTCAAGCGCCAGGTCATGCTGACCGGCGAGAACCTGACCGACGCGCAGCCCGGCTTCGACGACAACCACCAGCCGGCGGTGCACCTGACGCTGGATGCCCGCGGTGCGCGCATCTTCCGCGACGTCACGCGCGAGAACGTCGGCAAGCGCATGGCCATCCTGCTGTTCGAGAAGGGCAAGGGCGAGGTGGTCACCGCCCCGGTCATCCGCACCGAGATCGGTGGCGGGCGGGTGCAGATCTCCGGCGCGATGACGCCGGTGGAAGCCGCCGACACCGCGCTGCTGCTGCGCGCGGGCTCGCTGGCCGCGCCGATGGAGATCATCGAGGAGAAGCTGGTCGGCCCGAGCCTGGGCGCCGAGAACATCGCCAAGGGCTTCGACAGCGTGCTGTACGGCTTCCTCGCGGTGGGCGCCTTCATGTGCGCCTACTACCTGCTGTTCGGCCTGTTCTCGACGCTGGCGCTGGCGGTCAACCTGCTGCTGTTGGTGGCGGTGCTGTCGATGCTGCAGGCCACGCTGAGCCTGCCGGGCATGGCGGCCATCGCGCTGGTGCTGGGCATGGCGATCGACTCCAACGTGCTGATCAACGAGCGCGTGCGCGAGGAGCTGCGCAACGGCACCTCGCCGCAGATGGCGATCCACCTCGGCTACGAGCGCGCCTGGGCCACGATCCTGGACTCCAACGTCACCACGCTGATCGCGGGCGTGGCGCTGCTGGCCTTCGGCTCCGGCCCGGTGCGCGGCTTCGCGGTGGTGCACTGCCTGGGCATCCTGACCTCGATGTTCTCGGCGGTGTTCTTCTCGCGCGGCCTGGTCAACCTCTGGTACGGCCGGCAAAAGCGCCTGGCCAAGGTCTCGATCGGTCAGGTCTGGAAGCCCGCGGCCCAGCCCGGCTCGGCCGTGGCCGAATCGAAGTCCTGAACGACGCCCCGGCGCCCTGAAAGCACAGCCATGGAATTTTTCCGGATCCGGCGCGACATCCCGTTCATGCGGCATGCGCTGGTGTTCAACCTCATCTCGCTGCTGACCTTCCTGGCCGCGGTGTTCTTCCTGGTCACGCGTGGTTTGCACCTGTCGGTGGAGTTCACCGGCGGCACGGTGATGGAGGTCGAGTACGCCCAGGCGGCCGACGTTGCACGGGTGCGCGGTACGGTGCAGGCCCTTCAGCTCGGCGAGGTGCAGGTGCAGAAGTTCGGCACCTCGCGCGACGTGCTGATCCGCCTGCCGCTGCGCAGCGACGTGAAACAGACCGAGGTGGTCGGCCGCGTCTTCACCCAGCTGTGCACGGCCGAGAAGGGCACGGTGGCCCAGCGGCAGAGCACCAGCGACAAGGGCGAGGTCGTCACCCGTCAGGTCTGCGAAGCCGCAGGCGCCGAGCCGCTCAAGCTCTCGCGCAGCGAATTCGTCGGCCCGCAGGTCGGCAAGGAGCTGGCCGAAGACGGGCTCAAGGCGCTGGCCTTCGTCGTGATCGGCATCGTGGTCTACCTGGCCTTCCGCTTCGAGTGGAAGTTCGCGGTGGCGGCCATCATCGCGAACTTGCACGACGTGGTCATCATCCTGGGCTTCTTCGCCTTCTTCCAGTGGGAGTTCTCGCTTTCCGTGCTGGCGGCGGTGCTGGCGGTGCTGGGCTACTCGGTCAACGAGTCGGTGGTGATCTTCGACCGGATCCGCGAGGCCTTCCGCAAGTTCCGCAAGATGACCACGGTCGAGGTGATCAACCACGCGATCACCTCGACGATGAGCCGTACGATCATCACGCACGGCTCGACGCAGATGATGGTGCTGTCGATGCTGCTGTTCGGCGGCCCGACGCTGCACGAGTTCGCGCTGGCGCTGACGATCGGCATCTGTTTCGGCATCTACTCCTCGGTCTTCGTGGCTGCGGCGATCGCGATGTGGCTGGGCGTCAAGCGTGAGGATCTCATCGCCTCGGCCGCTCGCAAGGACCACGACCCCAACGACCCCAATGCGGGGGCCGTGGTCTGAGGCCCGCTGGTGTAGAGTAGTTGCCAGATTTTTTACCTCCTGATCGAAGCCCTCCCCGGTCGATGGCCGCTGCCCCCTCTCCGGCACTCGCTGCGCAAGCCCGACGCTTCTATTACGACGTCGTGATGCGCGAGCTGCCGCGCTGCGTGAAAGCCGTGGTGGCGGGGGTGCGTGAGCTGATGACCCAGGTCGGCTCGCCCGACCAACTCAGCAAGCGGCGCGATCTGGTGCTGGATCTGCCGCGCCAGGCCCCCCGCTGGCAGCAGGCGGTCGGGTTGGCGCTGAGCACGGCGGCGCGGGGTGGGCACGATCCGCAAGGGGGCGATGCCCGCAAGCCGACCCCCAGCCAGGCCAGCGAGCTGTCTCTCGTCGACGACGACACGATCGAGCTCGAAATCGTCGCCTCCCGGCTGTCGCTGGGGATGATGGACCGGGCGTCCTGGGAGTTTTCCGATCTGCGCTACCGCATCTCTGCGCTGGAGCGGCGTGAGGAGATGGATACCCAGGATCTGCTGCGCCCGCACGTGCTGGCCCGCGCCGTGGCCGACGGCTGGCGCACCGCCGGCCTGACGCTGGACCACTGGCGCACCTCGCAGGCGCTGCTGCACGAGGAATTCGCCAGCCTGATCCAGGAGGCCTACCACGAGACCAACCGCTGGCTGATGAGCCAGGGGGTGTGTCCCGAGGTCAACCTGCGCCCCTTCATCCGTCGCAGCCGGGATGCCGGTCCGGCCTCGGCCGCTGCCAGGGCTGCCGGTGGTGCGGCGGGTAGTGCGGGCGATGCGGTGGCGCATCGG
>DAOLLE010000330.1:0-4372 GCA_035331205.1 Burkholderiaceae bacterium | reverse complement strand
CTGGAAGATCGCGCGGGTGCCGGTCAGGCGCGCCGGGGTGATCTTGCCGTTCTCGCCGACGAAGTCACGCAGCACGTCCAGATCCTTGTAGTCGATCTGCTTGACGCCGGTGACGGTGAAACGGCAGAAACGCTTGCGCTTGAACAGCAGCGATTGCTGGTTGCGCTTGGTCTTGCGGTCCTTGGAAAACTTACCACGTGGCGGGGGCATGGAATGCTCCTGAAATCTTCAATGCGTTGACGCGGGGTGCGGGGTGAGCTCGGTGATGTGCAACATGACGCCCCGGCCGTTGCGCTGCTTGCCCAGAAAACCGGTGACGGCGACGGTCTGACCGACCGCGACGCCCTCCAGCTGGCGGGCCACCTCTCCGACGGCGGTGGCGTGGATCTCACAGGAGACCTGACGCATCGCCCCGGCGTGCTCGATCTGCGAGGCATGGGCCAATCGCACATCGAGCGCCGGCAATCCGGCGGGGGTGTATCGCAGCGCCGCGCGCTCCACCACCTGGGCTTCGAGCAGCACGCGGTTCACGCGCCCACCCTTGCCGGCGGCTGGATGCAGGGCGAATCACACACTCAGGCGCTCGCCTCCTGCGGCTGGGACGACTTGCGGGCCTCTTCCTTCTCGACGCGCTTCATCATCGACGACGGGCCGGTCTCGGCCTGCTCGCGGCGCACCGTCAGGTGGCGCAGCACGGCGTCATTGAAGCGGAAGCCGGTCTCGAGCTCGACCAGGGTCTCCTTCGAGCACTCGATGTTCAGGCACAGGTAATGCGCCTTGGCCAGCTTGTTGATCAGATAGGCCAGCTGCAGGCGACCCCAGTCTTCCACGCGATGGACCTTGCCGCCCGCCGCCGTGATCAGACCCTTGTAGCGCTCCAGCATCGCCGGAACCTGCTCGCTTTGGTCCGGGTGGACCAGCAGCACGATTTCGTAGTGACGCATGTACTCTCCTTGTGGATTCCAGAAATGGAAGCCGCCCAGCAGCGTCGATTTGCGGGTGCGGCAAGAGGGAATCGAACATTCTAGCAGGTCTCGACCACTTGGCGCAAAGCGCGGCGGCCGGTCAGCCGCCTGGCCGCTCCCGGCTGGGCAGGCGCATGCGGCGCACCGACTGCGCCTGCGCCGGGCCTGGTGCGCGGGTGCACAGGCTGGCGATCACCAGCACCGCGGCGCCCACCGGCACGCCGAACACCCCGGCGGCCACCGCATCGACGTCCAGCCAGCGGCAGTCGGCCAGGGGCAGCGTCACGCCGAAGAGCTGGCGCAGCACCGGCAGGTTGATGATCATGTACCAGCTGCAGACCGCCAACCCACTGAGCATGCCCAGCGTCGCGCCGACGTGATTCGCCCGCCGCCAGAAGATGCCCAGCACCAGCGCCGGAAAGAAGCCAGCCGCTGCGAGCGAGAACGCCGCCGAGACGAATTGGAGGATGTCGGCAAAGCGCATCGACGCCAGGAAGGCCGCCAGCAGCGCGACCACCAGGACGAGGAACTTCGACAGCATCACGCGCCGCAGCGCGGGCGCACGCGGGTTGACCATGCCGTAGTACAGGTCGTAGGACAGCGCGTTGGAGATCGTCAACAGCAGACCGTCGGCGGTGGACAGCGCCGCGGCCAGCCCGCCCGCGGCGACGAGGTAGGTCACCACGAGCGGCAGACCGCCGATCTCGGGCGCGGCCAGCACGATCACATCGGTGCCCAGGTGCAGCTCGGCGAGCTGCAGGATGCCATCGCCGTTGATGTCCTCGACCGAAACCAGCGAGGGATCGAGCTTGGACCAGCGCCGGATCCAGCTGGGCAGGTCGTCGAAGGGCGTGCCCACGAGGTGCGTGAAGACCTCGTACTTGACCATCACCGCCAGGGCGGGTGCGGCCATGTACAGCAGCGCGATGAAGAACAGCGACCAAGCCACCGAGCGCCGCGCCTCGCGCACCGACGGCGTCGTGTAGTAGCGCGTCAGGATGTGCGGCATCGCGGCCGTGCCGAGCATCAGGCAGATGGCCAGCGCCAGGAAGTTGCGCCGCGTCGATTCGTACTGCTGCTGCGCAGCCGCATCGCCTCGAGGATCGCCCGCCGCATGAGGCAAAGCCATCACCGGCATGCCGCCCAGCGGTTGGGCGCGCTGCTGGGCCTCGTCGCGTTCCTGGACGTAGGCCTCCCGGGCGCTGGCCTCGGTCAGGGGGCGATTCGCCAGGCGCCGCTCGGCCTGCTGGATGCGGGGCTTGGGCGCGTCGGCGGCGCGCAACGCCCGCAGCTGGGCCGCCATCGTCTCGGTGTCGTCGGCCATGGCCTGGCGCACGTCCGCCAGCTTGCGCTGCGCGTCGGCCGCGCGCACCTGCAGCTGGGCGATCACCGCCTGCTCACGCGGATCCTGCAGCAGCACCTGTTCGCGCTTGCCGACCTGCTCGAGCTGGTGGCCGTAGGTGAACAGCGGAAAGGGGCTGCCGGTCTGGTTCATCGACAGCCAGACCACCGGCGTCAGGTAGGCCAGGATCAGCACGATGTATTGCGCCACCTGGGTCCAGGTGACCGCGCGCATGCCGCCCAGGAAGGAGCAGACCAACACGCCGCCCAGCCCGACGAAGATGCCGATCTCGAAGCTGAAACCCGTCAGGTGCGAGGTGATCAGGCCCACGCCGTAGATCTGCACGACCACGTAGACGAAGGACACCAGCACCGCCGCGATCACGCCGACCAGCCGCGGCAGCGTGCCGCCGTAGCGCGCGCCGAGAAACTCCGGGATGGTGTAGAAGCCCATGCGCCGCAGGTAGGGCGCCAGCAGCAGCGCGACCAGGCAGTAGCCGCCGGTCCAGCCGAGGATGTAAGCCAGCCCGGCAAAGCCCTGCAGGTAGAGCACGCCAGCGGTGCCGATGAAGGAGGCGGCGGACATCCAGTCCGCCGCGGTGGCCATGCCGTTGAAAATGGCCGGAACGCGGCGACCGGCCACGTAGTACTCGGCCTCGTCGGTCGTGCGCGACAGCAACCCGATGGCGGCATACACCGCCACCGTGGCGATCAGGAAGGTGCCCCCGATCCAGCTGCGCGGCCAGCCCTTGCGCTCCAGCACCGCCAGCGTGGCGATGAACACCAGCGTGCACAGCGTGTAGACGGCGTAGCGCCGGTTGAGCACGCGGGTGAAGGCCCGCGTCTCGTCGCTGCTGCTGCCGCTCGCCGGCTCAGGCATGCCGCTCATCCGCAGAGGGCGGCAGGCTGTCGGCCCCCAGGTCAGTGGTCAACCGCAGATCGGCGCAGGCTTCGTCGGCCAGGAACTCGGCCTCCAGGCGCTCCATCACGATGCAATACACCACGATGATCACCATGAAGCCGCCGATCGCCCCCTGCGCCGCCCACCAGTAGCCAGCGGGGACCTGCGCGATCGTCCAGCGGTCCAGGTCGCGGGCGAACCAGACCACGCCGCAGGTCAGCACCAGCCAGCCCAGCACGCCCAGCGCGGTCCAGAACTGGGCGCGCAGCCAGAACCACTGCGGCAGATTCTCGTGCCGATGGACACTCGCCGCGCCGGAGCCCCGGCTCATGGCCGAAGGGCCCGGGTCAGCGGCAGCGCGAAACTCCATCCGTGTCTCCTCCGACACGGATTTTCGCGCGGACTCCGCTGCGACGACACCGGATTGACACCGAGGCGATCGCAGGAGTCCCGCACCATGCCGTTCAGCGCGCCGCCAGCATCTGCCAGGTGGCGATGACCGTGTCGGGGTTCAGCGAGATCGACACGATGCCCTCGTCGGCCAGCCACTGCGCAAAGTCCGGGTGGTCGCTGGGGCCCTGACCGCAGATGCCGACGTACTTGCCGTGGGCGCGGCAGGCGGCGATCGCCCGGCTGATCAGCGCCTTGACGGCCGGATCGCGCTCGTCGAAGTCCTGCGCCAGCAGCTCCAGGCCGGAGTCGCGGTCCAGACCCAGGGTCAGCTGGGTCAGGTCGTTCGAACCGATCGACATGCCGTCGAAGTACTGCAGGTACTGGTCGGCCAGGATGGCGTTGCTCGGGATCTCGCACATCATGATGACGCGCAGGTCGTTCTGACCCCGCTTCAAGCCGTGCTCGGCCAGCATCGTGGTGACCCGCTCGGCCTGCTTCAGGGTGCGCACGAAGGGCACCATGATCTCCACGTTGGTCAGGCCCATGTCGCCGCGCACGCGCTTGATCGCCTCGCACTCCATCGCGAAGGCCTCGCCGAACTCCTCGGACACGTAGCGCGACGCGCCACGGAAGCCCAGCATCGGGTTCTCTTCCTCGGGCTCGTAGCGGCTGCCGCCGATGAGCTTGCGGTACTCGTTGCTCTTGAAGTCCGACAGGCGCACGATCACCGGCTTGGGCCAGAAGGCCGCGGCGATGGTGGCCACGCCCTCGG
>DAOLLE010000329.1:0-4394 GCA_035331205.1 Burkholderiaceae bacterium | reverse complement strand
GCACGCGTGGCCGCCGCAGCCCAGGTCCGCGAGGCCCGCAAGGCCAGCCGCGGCGACCCGGCGGCTACGCGTGCGGCCATCCTGGCGGTGGTGGATGCCGCCGAGCCGCCGCTGCGCATCTTCTTCGGCGACGGCCCGCTGGCCGTGGCCACGCGCGACTACGAGCAGCGCCTGGCCACCTGGCGGGCCTGGGAGCCGGTGTCGAAGGCGGCGCAGGGCCAGCACTGAGGCGCCGGGCCGCACGGTAGCACTGCCCGATATGGAACTGCGACACCTGCGCTACTTCGTCTGCGTGGCCGACGAGCAGAACATCGGCCGCGCGGCGCTGCGCCTGCACATCTCGCAGCCGCCGCTGACGCGGCAGATCCAGCAGCTCGAGGAGCAGCTGGGCGCGCAGCTGTTTCGCCGCACCAGCCGGGGCGTGGAACTCACCGACGCCGGCCGGGTGCTCTACGACGACGCGCGCAGCATCCTGGCGCAGGCCGACCGCGCTGCCGAGCGCGCCAGCAAGGCGGCGCAGGGCCTGCTCGGGCGGGTGGACGTGGCGATCTTCGGCTCGGGCATCTTCGGCGCGATCCCGCAGCTGCTGCGGCAGTTCCGCAGCGACTTCCCCGAGGTCAACATCGTGCTGCACAACATGGCCAAGGAGGAACAGCTCGACGCGCTGCGCCACCGCCGCATCACGCTGGCCTTCAACCGCCTGATGCGACCGGTCGAGGGGTTGGTCTGTGAAACCCTGCTGACCGAGCCGCTGTACGTCGCGATGCCTTCGGGCGACCGGCTGGCGGCGCGCACCGCGGTGGCTTTCACCGAGCTGGAGGGCCAGCCGCTGGTGCTGTTTCCCACCGGCTCGCGGCCCAGCTTCATCGACCGGGTGCAGGAGATGTGCCGCGCCAGCGGCTTCGTGCCCCAGGTGGCGCAGGAGGTGGGCGACGTGGTGCATGCCATCGCGCTGGTGGCCACCGGCTTCGGCATCTGCCTGGTGCCGCATTCCGCCACCGCGATGGCGCTGCCCGGCGTGACCTACCGGCCGCTGCACCACCCGACGCACTCGCGCGTGGACCTGTGCGGCATCTACCGCGCCGACGACGATTCGCAGATCCTGAGCGCGCTGTTGGGCTCGATGCGCCAGAGCGTGAGCCGGCTGGACCTGCCCTGAGCGGGCCTTCGGAGGCCATCTGTGGCCATCCGAGGATGGTGGACCAGGAGGACAATGCGCCGCCATGAACGCTACCCCCACCCCCGATCCAGACCTCACGGACCCCAGCGCCGACGCTGCCCACCACGAGGAGCCCTGGCAGCGCCTGTGCCGCGAGCTGTCGGTGTGTGAACCCCCGTACCCGACCGAGACCGTGCGTTGGGCACAGGGTCAGCGCGAGGCCCTGGCCCCGCACTTCCTGGCGCTGCTGGAACGGGTGGCCCGGGATCCGGCTGCCGCCTCCGAGGACGACGCGAACTTGTTCAGCTGGGGCTACGTGTACCTGGCCGTCTGGCGCGACCTGCGGGCCTGGGAGCCGATGCTGGCCTTGCTGAGGCAGCCGACGGCGCTGCTCGACGAGCTGCTCGGCGACATGATCCACGAATGCTACGGCCGGGCCCTGGCAAGCGTCTGCCCGGGCGATGTGGCCCCGCTGCGCGCGCTGGCGCAGGACGAGTCGGCGTCGGTGTGGACCCGCATGGCCGTTCTGGACGCCTGGCGGCTGCGCGTGCAGCTGGCCGATGCACCGCAGGCCGAACTGGAGGATGTGCTCCTGACGCTTGGCGAGAACTGCGCCGCCGAGTTGCGCAGCGTCACCGAAGACGACCTCGACGAGGGCAACTCCAGCGCGGACTACCTGCTGGCCGACGTGATCGTGACCGCCGGCGAGCTGCAATCGCAGCGCCTGCAACCGGCCGTCTACCGCTGGTTCGACGAGGGGCTGGTGGACCCCATGGTGATTCGCCGCGGCGACTACGACGCGGACATGCGCAACAGCCCGACGTCGCCTGCCAGAAGCCCGGCGAATCGCTACAACGCCTTCGTCGACGATCCGGTCGAGGAAACGCGCTGGTGGGGGTGCTGGCAGGAGCGCTCCTCGAATTCGTCGAATTCACTGCCCTTTGCACCGACCCCGCTGCGGCCGCAGTTCCAGGATCCCGCCCCCACGACCTTCGTCCGTCCGGAGCCCAAGGTGGGGCGCAACGACCCCTGCCCCTGCGGCAGCGGCAAGAAGTACAAGAAGTGCCACGGAGCGGGCTGACTCTGCCGCGCGTCGAGATCGCGCCCCGAGCGGCGTTGCGCCTCGGCTCGGGGCAGCCCGTCACGACCGGGGCAAGTGGTAGTCGATCTTCCCGCCCGGCGCCTCGCTGATCCAACCCTGGGCGTACAGGCTGCGCAGCAGGTCCGCGATACCGGCCTCGGTCAGATCGGCCCGCAGGTGAGATTCCACATGGCGCTGCAAGGACGTGGCCTTGGCGGGACGCTTCTCTGGGCTGACCTTGCTCAGCCCCGTGATGACCTTGGTCAGGTCGGCGGGCGTCGGAGCCGGGCGCAGCAATTTCAGCGCCGGAGCCGCGGATGCGGCCGGCACGGCGGATGGCGGGCTGGCCGAAATCGGATCCACCGGTTCCAGCGGTTCGACCGGAGCGGGTGCGGCGGATGGGCCTGCGGCGTCGGGTGCTGCTGAGGTCGCGGCGGTCTTCTTGGCGGCCACCTTCTTCGCCGCGGCCTTCTTCGCTGCCACCTTCTTCGCTGCCACCGTCTTGACTGTGGCCTTCTTCGCTGGTGCCTTTTTTGCCGGCGCCTTCTTTGCCGGTGATTCCGAAACGGCGGACATCGTTCCCCCCGCCCCGGCAACAGGCGAGCCGCACGGTTCGGACGCGCCCAACACCACCGGCTGCGCGCCGGACGTCATGGCGCCCATCTCAGCGCAGGCACCCGTCCTGTCCGTACCGGCCATGACCCCAGAGGGTGGTGGCTCGGCCGCCGCATCGAGCATCGACGGGACCAGCGTCACCCTGCAGCCAAGCTTGATGCCGTGTTCCACCAGCTGCGCGAAGCCCTTGCGGTCCCGCGAGACGATCAGGAACCGGGCCTGCGGGTACTGCACCGACAACCGCCCCAAATGGAACGCCAGATGAAAGTCCAGTGCGTCCTTGCCCGGCTTTTCGCACTGGATCAGCTCCACCGCGGGGCCGATCGGCAGCAGAGCCGCCGCCAGCCGAATCGGCAGCGCGTTCTGTCCAGGGCCGTGGAAGATCTTGAGCAAATGCCGCGTGGCATCGACGCCCTGCATTTCCTCGGCCACGGGTTGGACGTTTTCATAGTCCACCAGAATGATCCGTTCAATCATCGCGTTCGCCTGCCGGTTCATTGTGTGACACGGCGGACCGGATGCACATCGGTGGGACCCGCCGCGTCTGAACGCCGATGGTAGCGGCGAGGGGGGCCTAGGCTGCTCCAGCACGAGGGGCTCCAGCCACCGCACTTTCAAGGAATGAGGCCCTGACCAGCCAAGCCCACCGGTCAGCCGCCTTGCAGCCCAGCCCACCGACTGGTCAGTGCCTTTGCATCGCCTCCCACCCCGCGCTCAGACCCCGCCCCCCAACTCGTGAAAGTTCGTGACAAAACAAGGACTTGGCACGGCATCTAGGGATTTCCCCAGGGCGTGAAAAAGTGGGCACGCGAATTGAACTGAGGTTCCCACGCCCGCCCCGCAGGTCGCCCCCGACGCCCTGCACCGACAACCCCAAGTTCCCCCGGACCCGAGGAGACCGAACGATGGAAACGTTTTACGAGGTGATGCGACGCCAGGGCATCTCGCGCCGCAGCCTCCTGAAGTACAGCTCGCTGACCGCCACCTCGCTCGGACTCGGCCCGGCCTTCGTGCCGCAGATCGTGCACGCGATGGAGACCAAGCCGCGCACGCCGGTGCTGTGGCTGCACGGTCTGGAGTGCACCTGCTGCTCGGAATCCTTCATCCGCTCGGCGCACCCGCTGGCCAAGGACGTGGTGCTGTCGATGATCTCGCTGGACTACGACGACACGCTGATGGCGTCGGCCGGCCACCAGGCCGAGGCGATCCTCGACGAGATCATCACCAAGTACAAGGGCAACTACATCCTGGCCGTCGAGGGCAACCCGCCCCTGAACGAGGACGGGATGTTCTGCATCCAGTCGGGCAAGCCCTTCATCGAGAAGCTCAAGCGCGTGGCCAAGGACTGCAAGGCCATCATCGCCTGGGGTTCCTGCGCCTCCTGGGGCTGCGTGCAGGCCGCCAAGCCGAACCCGACGCGCGCCACGCCGATCGACAAGGTGATCACCGACAAGCCCATCATCAAGGTGCCCGGCTGCCCGCCGATCGCCGAGGTGATGACCGGCGTGATCACCTACATGCTGACCTTCGACAAGTTCC
>DAOLLE010000328.1:0-4401 GCA_035331205.1 Burkholderiaceae bacterium | reverse complement strand
TCGCGCGGCTGCATCTGCATCGCCATCTTGACGGTGCCGACGTTGCTCGACTTCTGGATCACCTGCTCGACGGTGAGCTGGCCATGCGGGTGGGCGTCGCTGATCGTCGAGCCGGTGATCGTGATGCGCCCGGGCGCGGTCTGGATCGGGGTGTCGGGCCGCACGCGGCCGGACTGCAGCGCCTGCGCGGCGATGAAGGGTTTCATCGTCGAGCCGGGCTCGAAGGTGTCGGTCACCGCGCGGTTGCGCAGCTGCGGCCCGCTCATCGTGGCGCGCTCGCCGGGCACGTAGCTCGGGAAGTTGGCCAGCGCCAGCACCTCGCCGCTTTGCGCGTCGAGCACCACCACGCTGCCGGCCTTGGCCTTGTGCTCGGTGACCGCATCGCGCACGCGCTGGTAGGCGTAGAACTGCACCTTGGAGTCGATCGCCAGCGCGATGTCGCTGCCGTCCTCGGCGTCGACCATCTCGCCGATGTCCTCGACGACGCGGCCCAGGCGGTCGCGCACCACACTGCGGGTGCCCGAGCGGCCCTGCAGGTCCTTCTGGAAAGCCAGCTCGACGCCCTCGATGCCGTTTTCCTCGATGTTCGTGAAGCCCACGACGTGCGCGGCCGACTCACCCTCGGGATAGAGGCGGCGGTACTCGCGCTGCACGTGCACGCCCTTGATGCCCAGCGCCTTGATCTGTGCGGCAGCCACCTCGTCGACCTGGCGGCGCAGCCAGACGAAGCTGCTCTTGCCCGACATCCGGGCGGTCAGATCCGGCAGCGGCAGGCCCAGGATGCGCGCCAGTTCGCGCAGCTGGTCGGGCGTCGCCCGCGCCTCGCGCGGCACCGCGAAGACCGACGGCGCCGGCACGCTGGCCGCGAGGATCTGGCCATTGCGATCGACGATGCGCCCGCGGCTGGCCTGCAGCGCGTAGGTGTGGGCGTAGCGGCTCTCGCCTTCCTTCTGGAAGAAGGTCGGGTTGATCACCTGGACGTAGACCGCCCGGCCCAGCAGCACGCAGGAACCCAGCCCCAGGCCCAGCACCAGCAGGCGCGAGCGGATCGGCGGCGTCTTGACCGCCAGCAGCGGGCTGCTCGAATAGCGCGGATCCTGGGCGCGGTTGCCCGCACCGTGCGACTCGCTGCGGCGCCGGCCGGCGCGGTTGCCCTTCGCGCCCGCCAGCGCGCGCAGCGCAGCGGGCAGTCGGGCCGTGGCCTGGGTCAGACGGGCGACGAACGGCAGCTTCACGGCCGTCCTCCCGCGCCCGGCACGACGACGGCGGCCACCGCGGCCGAGGCCGAAGGATCGGCCACATACTCGGTCACCGCCGGCGTGGCCGCGCGCATGCCCAGCTGCTCGCGCGCAACGCGCTCGACGCGCAGGCTGGTCGCGTGGGCGCGGCGGGCGACGTCCAGCGCCTCGGCCTCGACGTCGAGCAGGTGCGCGGCATTGCGCTCACGCTCGAGCGCCGCGTACAGCCGGCGCGACTCGTAGGAGGTCTGCACCAGGTAGACCGCGCTGATCACCAGCGCCAGCAGCAGCAGCAGGTTCAGCCGCGTCATGCGCGCCTCCTCGCTGGCGCAGCTGGCTTCGCCTCGGACGGGCCGCCAGCGGGCAGCGGCGCCTCGCTGCGCTCGGCCACGCGCAGGATCGCCGAGCGCGCCCGCGGGTTGGCCGCCACTTCCGCCTCGCCGGGCATGATGCGGGCGATGGCGCGCAGCAACGGCGGCGCACCGACGGCCAGCGGCATGCGGCGGTCGTAGTGCTCGCGGGCGTGGCGCTGGATGAAGGTCTTGACGATGCGGTCCTCGAGCGAATGGAAGCTGATCACCGCCAGCCGCCCGTGGGGGGCAAGGTGGCGCAGGGCCGCACTCAGACCCTGTTCGAGCTCCTCGAGTTCAGCGTTGACGAGAATCCGTAGAGCCTGAAACGTGCGCGTTGCAGGGTCCTGGCCGCGCTCGCGGGTCTTGACCGCGCGAGCCACGACCTCGGCAAGTTCGGCGGTGCGCCGAACTGGAGCCCCAGCTTCGCGGCGAGCGACAAGCGCCTTTGCAATCGCAGCAGCAAACCGCTCTTCTCCGTAATCACGTATCACCTCCGCGATGCGCCGCTCGCTGGCGCTGTCCAGAAACTCGGCCGCGCTCTCACCGCGGGTGGGGTCCATGCGCATGTCCAGCGGGCCGTCGAAACGGAAGCTGAAGCCGCGCTCGGGGTTGTCGATCTGCGGCGAGGACACGCCCACGTCGAGCAAGATGCCGTCGAGCCGCTCGATGCCCAGCTGCGCCAGCACCTCGGGGAAGTCGGCGTAGCGCGCATGGGCGATCGTGAAGCGCGCATCGTCGATGCGCTGCGGCCCCTGGGTGGCGTGCGCCAGCGCTTCCGGATCCCGATCGATCGCGATCAGCCGGCCCGTGGGCGCCAGGCGCTCCAGGATCAGGCGGCTGTGCCCCCCACGGCCGAAGGTGCCGTCGAGGTAGACCCCGTCGGGGCGCCACAGCAGTGCGTCGACCGCCTCGGGCAGCAGGACGGTGCGATGCTGCCAAGGATGCGATGTCGTTTCCATGGCCGCTAGAAGGTGAAATCCTGCAAGACCTCAGGCATCGGCTGCTCGAGCACCTTGGCCTCGGCCGCCGCGTAGCGCTGCGCGTCCCAGAGTTCGAGGTGGTTGCCCATGCCGATCAGCAGCACGTCGTGGTCGAGGCCGGCCGCCGCCCGCAGCTCGGGCGACACCAGCACCCGCGAGCCGGCGTCGATCTCGACGTCCATCGCGCTGCCCAGGAAGATGCGCTTCCAGCCGGCGGCCGACAGCGGCATGGCCTCGACCTTGGCGCGAAAGCCCTCCCACACCGGACGCGGGAAGACCATCAGGCAGCCCTCGGGGTGCTTCGTGAGCGTGAGCTGCCCACCGGCCAGGGACGTAAGCAGCTCGCGATGGCGCGCAGGGACGGTCAACCGCCCCTTGGCGTCCAGCGCGAGCGCCGAAGTACCCTGAAAGTGAAAGTCAGCCACAATTTCCCACGAAACGACACGTTCTCCCACTGTAGCGGAGAAAAAGTTCGAGGGTCAAGGCAACCCGTGAGAAATTGCCAATCAAATCAAGTACTTACGATAGGCTGCAAAGAAATCCGACGCTCAAAAAAAGTCGTTATGAATGAAGGACTTGCGTCGATCAGTGGAAGTACCGCTTGAGCTGAAGCGGGCACGTGGGGGACGGTGGATGCAGCCCCCCGCCCGACAATGAAAAAAAGCCGCCGAAAGGCAGCCTTGTTCGGGGGGTGTGATTTTGGTCGCGCGCGCGCCGACCCCGCAAATCAGGGGGCGGCCGGGCGCTCCGTGCCTGTGGGCAACAGGCGACTTGACAGCCTGGCCCGCTTATGCTTTTGCCATTTCGGGGCAAAAGCAGCCCGCTGCGGCTGCCGAAGTCGTCGAATCAGTTCGATTCCTTGATCAGCCGGCCCGCGTTGGGCTGGATCGGCCGGGCGTTCATCGGGTACAGGCGGGCGAAGATCGACACCTGGTCGGCGGCGATCGGCACCGGCTGCTTCATCACCAGCCAGAGCACGCCCTCGCTGCACGGCGGCGTGGTCAGCGAACCCATGTAGGTGTAGTAGCGCCGGTCCTCGGGCAGCAGCAGGTTCAGGTCCAGCGGCGTGGGCGCCGGGTTCTCCTGGTTCTTCTCCAGCGGCAGGCTGTTCCAGACCATCTGGATCGCCGGCTGCGCGCGGCCCTGCTCCAGCAGCAGCGCCACCACCGCCAGGCGTCCCTCCGGATCCTTGTGGACCAGGTGGATCACCATGTCGTACTGGCGGCCGTTGACGCGCTCCTCCGACGGGCGGTGGAAGTGGAACTGCAGCAGGTCGTAGCGCCGCCCGCCGACCTCGATGCTGTTGTTGCCGGCGATGTTGGCCTGCACCGTGTGGCCGTTGTCGATGACGCTGAAGGCGGAGGGGTGGTAGTCGAAGCGGATCGGCTCCAGGTCGACGCGGATGCCGCCGCGGATGTCGATCGGGCTCTGGCGCGTCCCCAGTCCGCAGGTGGCGAACTCGGGCTTCAGTGCGGCCCACTGCGACGGGCCGCCTTCACCGAGGTAGGCCCAGTGCACGTGCGCAGCACCCGGGGCGTGCCCTTCCTCGGCATGCGCCGCAGCGGACGCGGGCGCCGATTCGGCCTTGGCGGCCGGCACCGACGCCCGGCGGATGGTCTTCGTGCGGCTCGGCGGGGCGCCATGCTCGCCGCCGCTGTTGGTCACCCGCATCACCGAGCTGCGCTCACCGCGGGCCTGCGCTTCGGCCAGGCGGGTGGTGAGGCGTTCGCGCAGCGCACCCAGGTCGGTATCGCCCTTGGGATCCTTGGCATCCCTGCCCTCCTTGGGCTCCCCCCGGGCGTCGCGCTTGTCGGACTTCGGCTTGTCGGC
>DAOLLE010000327.1:0-4411 GCA_035331205.1 Burkholderiaceae bacterium | reverse complement strand
CGGTGAACCTGAAGGAACACGTGGGCCGACGCGAGATGAACGTCAACATGGTCACTTGCGGGGGCCAGGCGACGATCCCGATGGTGGCCGCGGTGTCGCGCGTGCAGGCGGTCAAGTACGGCGAGATCGTCGCCACCGTGTCCAGCCGTTCGGTCGGCCCGGGCACGCGCAGGAACATCGACGAGTTCACCCGCACCACGGCCGCTGGCGTCGAACGCATCGGCGGCGCGGCCAAGGGCAAGGCCATCATCGTCATCAACCCGGCCGAGCCGCCGCTGATCATGCGCGACACCATCCACTGCCTGACGGTCGAGCGGCCTAAGGCGGCGCAGATCGAGGAGTCGGTGCACGCGATGATCGGCGAGGTGCAGAAGTACGTGCCCGGCTACAAGCTGGTCAACGGGCCTGTTATCGATGCCGAAAACCACCGCGTCTCGATCTACCTCGAGGTCGCCGGCCTCGGCGACTACCTGCCGACCTACGCCGGCAACCTCGACATCATGACCGCGTCGGCCGCGCGCACCGCCGAGATGTTCGCCCAGGAGATCCTCGCCGGCACGCTCTCGCTCGAACCCGTTACCGCCTGATGGAATCAAGGACCATGAAAAGCGCACTCGAAGGCCGCAAGATCACGCTGCACGACATGACGCTGCGTGACGGCATGCACCCCAAGCGCCACCAGATGACGCTGGCGCAGATGAAGGCGGTGGCGACCGGGCTCGACCAGGCCGGCGTCCCGCTGATCGAAGTCACTCACGGAGACGGCCTGGGCGGCAGCTCGGTCAACTATGGTTTCCCGGCGCACAGTGACGAGGAGTATCTGTCGACCGTGATCCCGTTGATGAAGCAGGCCAAGGTGTCGGCGCTGCTGCTGCCCGGCATCGGCACCGTCGACCACCTGCGCATGGCAAAGGACCTGGGCGTGCACACGATCCGCGTTGCCACCCACTGCACCGAGGCCGACGTTTCCGAGCAGCACATCGGGCTGGCGCGCCAGCTTGGCATGGACACCGTCGGCTTTCTGATGATGGCCCACATGAACAGCACCGAAGGGCTGGTCGAGCAGGCCAAGCTGATGGAGAACTACGGCGCCAACTGCCTGTACATCACTGATTCGGCCGGCTACATGCTGCCCGAGGACGTGAAGGCGCGCCTGAGCGCCGTGCGCGAGGCGCTGAAGCCCGAGACGGAGCTGGGCTTCCACGGCCACCACAACCTGGCCATGGGCATCGCCAACAGCCTGATGGCCGTCGAGTGCGGCGCGAACCGCATCGACGCCGCTGCCGCCGGCCTGGGCGCCGGTGCTGGCAATACGCCGATGGAGGTGTTGGTCGCCGTGTGTGACCGCATGGGCATCGCCACAGGCGTGGACCTGTGGAAGATCCAGGACGTGGCAGAAGACCTGGTGGTGCCGATGATGGACTTTCCCATCCGCATCGACCGCGACGCGCTGACGCTCGGCTACGCCGGCGTCTATGGCAGCTTCCTGCTGTTCGCCAAGCGCGCCGAGAAGACCTACGGCGTGCCGGCGCGCGAGATCCTGCTGGAACTTGGCCGCCGCAAGCTGGTGGGCGGGCAGGAGGACATGATCGAGGATGCGGCGATTACCATGTCGCGGGCACGCAAGAGCGCCGAGGCATCACAGTAGCTTGCCGACTCGGCACGATAGGGAACTTGGGGTGATCGTACTTCTCGCGCCAATTGACGCGGTGCCCGCAGTCGGCCAATGAAATCAACGACCTGCGCGAACGGATTGACGGGCTCAGGAGGCGAAACGCAAGTGCTTGTGGCCGAGCGACTTTCCGTCCAACAACGCACCAAAATGCACGGAAAGTACGATTACCCCGTCACGGAGCGAGCCGCCCGCGCGCGCCGGCAAGGCGCCCAAGGTCGACCCCGCGGTGCTCGAGCTGCGCACGCGCAAGGACTTGATCGAGGAGGAGCTGTTCGCGCGGCGGCGGGACTTGTTCACCGACGTCGAGCTGGTGTTCTTCGACACGACCTCGATCTACTTCGAGGGCCAGGGCGGCCAGGCGATCGGCCGCCACGGCCACTCCAAGGACCACCGGCCGGATCTGGTGCAGATGGTCGTGGGCATGGTGCTGGACAACGCCGGCAACCCGATTTGCAGCACCCTGTGGCCGGGCAACGCTACCGACGTGACGAGCCTGGTGCCGGTGGCCAAGCGGCTGCAGCAGCACTTCGGGGTGCAGCGCGTATGCATCGTCGCCGACCGCGGCATGATCAGCGACGGCACGATGGCCGAGATCGACTCGCGCGGCTGCTTCTACATCCTGGGCGTGCGCATGCGGCGCAGCAAGGAAGCGCGCGAGGAGGTGCTCACGCGCGGCGGTCGCTACCAGACCGTGCAAGCCAAGAGCGAGCAGCCCAAGGCAGCCTCGCCGTTGCAGGTCAAGGAGGTCTGGGTCAACGACGATGACGGCCAAGCGCCGCGGCGCTACATCGTCTGCCGCAACGAAGACCAAGCCGTCAAGGACGCGCACGACCGCTTGGCGATCCTCGAATCGCTGGTGCAAGCCCTCGAGCGCGGCGACAAGTCCCTCATCGGCAACAACGGCTTCAGGCGCTTGGTCACCGGCGCCGGCGGTCATTGGCGAATCGACGAGGCCAAGGTCGCCGAGGAGGCGCGCTACGACGGCAAGTGGGTGCTGCGCACCAACACCGAGCTCGGCGCCGCGCAGGTGGCGCTGAAGTACAAGCAGCTATGGACGGTGGAGGCGATCTTCCGCACGATGAAGAGCCAGTTGCACACGCGGCCGATCTTCCACAAGTGCGACGACACGATCCGCGGTCACGTGTTCTGCAGCTTCCTGGCGCTGGTGTTGCGCAAGGCCCTGCAGGATCGACTTGAGGCCGCCGGGCACGGGCAGCTCCAATGGAATCACGCCATCGACGACTTGGCCGCGCTGCAGGAGATCGAGCTGCACGTGCAGGGCAAGGGCTACCGGCTGCGCACCGAAACCAAGGGCACGCTGGCCGCGGTCTTCGGCGCCTGCGGGGTTGCATTGCCGCCGACGCTGCAGCCGATGTGAACTTCGCCGCACTCCGCCGCAGTCGGCTCGAGGCCGTGACACTACGTTTGTAACAGCCTCGCAAGTCGTTGATTCAGAAGAAGCTTTTCTGCGGTGGTGTCGAAGATGGGCCAAAGTTGACATAAACATTAAAGTCGCTCGTTCGGTCTGCTTGCGACTGCTGCGCCGAGGTGGCGCATCGTGGCGGCGAGGCCATTGGCTCGCGCTGGCCAAAGTCCTCGACGCTGTCGCTGTCGTGGGCCGCGCCGTCTCCTTGGCGGAAACCGCGAATCGTAGGGCCACGAGTTCCGTGGACGACTGGCGGTCCGAGCTAGCATTCTTACTGAATCTCGCTCCCGCCGCACACGGCCGTTGCGCCGGGGCAGTCAAATGCGCATCATGCTTCCATCTTGAGCGCGATGGAGCCGTCGCCAAGACTCGACCACGCCGTGAACGACATGAGCCCACGCGACGCCAGCCAAGCCGAACCGATGCGAACCGACCATCAGACCGCAGCTCACAACCGATGGCTCGCCGCCGAGATCCAGGATGCGCTGGACGATCCGCGCCCAAGCCTCACTCTCGAAGAGGCCATGGCCGCCATGGAAGCTGAGATCGACGCGGTCGAGCGGGTGTCCGCCATCGATCGCGCTCCCGCTCAAGAGCCTGTCGCTTCCAGAGCCCCGCGTTGGCAGTGAAAGTCAGCATGTTCTTCGCCTGGTGAGTTCCTTGCAGGAGATTTGCGTGTGAAGTTGCCCGGCGATATCGAGGATCAGGGGCCGACACGTGGCGGCCTGGTAGCTGCTCAGGTCCGTGGCGTAGCGGCGCGAGCCCGGTGGATCGAGGAAGGACTCGTCGTGTCCGGTCCGCAGCTGGCACAGGCATGGGGCATCTCTCAGGAGACCCTGGCGACGGCCACCGCGAGCGGCGAAGTGGTCAGCATCGCCATCGACGGCAGCGAGTACTTCCCCAAGGCGTTGATGAGCCTGGATCGTTTGACCGCCGGTGCGATCTGCCGCGCGCTGCGGAAGCTCCAAGACACCGAGAAGCTGATGTTTTGGCTGCGCGACCACGGAGCCCTTGGTGGAAGAAGCGTGGCCGCGGCGTTGGAGGCCGGAACGCCGACCGTCAAGGTGACCGCGCTGGCGGAGGCCTGGGCGCGCGCGAGGACGGAGGGCAGCACCTGGATGGATGGGCGGCCCGACGCTATGTGCGATTGACCGACTTGACGGGCTGCAAAGGGGTGGGCTCCACGTCCTTTCTCAGCAACTCATCAATCACCGCCGCATGCCGCGCCAGATGCTCCGGCGCCAGGTGCGCATAGCGCTCCACCATCGAGTCCGACTTCCACCCGCCCATCTCCTTGATCATGCCCTTCG
>DAOLLE010000326.1:0-4412 GCA_035331205.1 Burkholderiaceae bacterium | reverse complement strand
GCACCGCCGAGATCTGCACGAACTCGGCGTCGAAGGCATCGGCCATCAGCCGCGCGAGCGTGGTCTTGCCCACGCCCGGCGGGCCCCAGAGGATCATCGAATGCGGCCGACCAGACTCGAAAGCCACGCGCAGCGGCTTGCCGGCGTCGAGCAGCGTGTGCTGGCCGATCACCTCGTCGAGCCGGCGCGGGCGCAGGCGCTCGGCCAGCGGCGCGTTGGCGTCGGCGGTGGCCGCGACACTGGTCGAGCGCGCCGTGGCCGCGGGCGCCGAGCCGAAGAGATCGTCGATCACCGCGCGCTCACCCGCCGACGGGCCTTGACGATCGGGCCCGTGCGCTCACTGCTTGAGCACGTCCACCCCGGCGGGCGGCGTGAACTTGAAGCGTGCCGGGGCGATCGCCACACCCGCCTCGAAGCGGGCGAATTCCAGCCGCGAACGCTGGCCGAAGGCGTCGGTGATCTCGAAGGCCGCCAGCTCGCGGCCCTTGAAGCCCACGCGCAGCGCGCGGATGCTGCCCTCCTTGACCTTGGGCAGCGCCTGCACCCACTGCAGGCCGCCGGCGTCGGGCTCGGCGCTGAGGGTGAAGTCGCGCTCCAACGTGCCGCCGGCGAGCAGCGCCGCCGGCGTGCTGCCCAGGGCCTGGTCGTAAGGGCGCACCGTGACCTGGTTGAGGTCGACGTCGAAGAGCCAGACCTGCGCGCCATCAGCGACGATCTGCTGCTCGTAAGGCTTGCTGTAGTCGAAGCGGAAGCGGTTGGGCCGCAGGAATTCGAAGCTGCCGCTGGAGCTCTTCTTCTTCGCGCCGTCGGGCGCGGTGACCACCTGGGTGAAGGCGCCACGGCCGGACTGCACCTCCTTGACGAAGCTGCGCAGCGCGTCGACCGCATCGGCATGCGCCAGGCCGGGCAGGACCAAGCAGGTCGCGACAGCCGTCACCACGGCGAGCAGCGAGCGGCGGGAGTTCTTCGGGATCATCGGCAAAGCGTTGAAAGTGAGCCCATGCTCACTCGGGGTTGCGCGGCGGCACCAGGATGTCCCGGTTGCCGTTGGTGGCCATGCCGGACACCAGCCCGGCCTTCTCCATTTGGTCGAGCAGGCGGGCGGCGCGGTTGTAGCCGATGCGCAGGTGCCGTTGCACCAGCGAAATCGAGGCCCGGCGCTGCTGCAGCACCACCGCCACCGCCTGGTCGTACATCGGGTCGGCCTCGGCGTCGCCGCCACCGCCCTCGGCGTTGGTGTCGTTGGCCTCGTCGCCGTCGAGCACGCCGCCTTCGAGGATGCCCTCGATGTAGTCCGGCTCACCCTGGGTCTTCAGGTAGTCCACCACGCGGTGCACCTCGTCGTCGCTGACGAAGGCGCCGTGCACCCGCGTGGGCAGGCCGGTGCCGGGCGCGAGGTAGAGCATGTCGCCCTGGCCGAGCAGCGCCTCGGCGCCCATCTGGTCGAGGATGGTGCGGCTGTCGATCTTGCTGCTGACCTGGAAGGCGATGCGCGTCGGGATGTTGGCCTTGATCAGGCCGGTGATCACGTCCACGCTGGGGCGCTGGGTGGCCAGGATGAGGTGGATGCCCGAGGCGCGGGCCTTCTGCGCCAGGCGGGCGATCAGCTCCTCGATCTTCTTGCCCACCACCATCATCAGGTCGGCCAGCTCGTCGATCACCACCACGATGTGCGGCAGGCGGTCCAGCGGCTCGGGCTCCTCGGGCGTCAGGCTGAAGGGGTTGGGGACCAACTCGCCGCGCTCCTTGGCCTCGGCCAACTTTTTGTTGTAGCCGGCCAGGTTGCGCACGCCCAGCTTGCTCATCAGCTTGTAGCGCCGTTCCATCTCGCCCACGCACCAGGTCAGTGCGTTGCCGGCCTGCTTCATGTCGGTGACCACCGGCGCGAGCAGGTGCGGGATGCCCTCGTACACGCTCAGCTCCAGCATCTTCGGGTCGATCAGGATGAGCCGCACGTCGCGCGCCTCGGCCTTGTAGAGCAGGCTGAGGATCATCGCGTTGATGCCCACCGACTTGCCCGAGCCGGTGGTGCCGGCCACCAGCACGTGCGGCATCTTGGCCAGGTCGGCCACCACCGACTGGCCGACGATGTCCTTGCCCAGGCCGATGGTCAGCATCGACGCGGCGTCGTGGTAGACCTGCGAGCCCAGGATTTCGGCCAGGCGGATCATCTGCCGGCGCGCATTCGGCAACTCCAGCGCCATGCAGTTCTTGCCGGGAATCGTCTCGACCACGCGGATCGACACCAGGCTGAGCGAGCGCGCCAGGTCCTTGGCCAGGCCGACCACCTGCGAGCCCTTCACCCCGGTGGCCGGCTCGATCTCGTAGCGCGTGATCACCGGGCCCGGGTGGGCCGCCACCACGCGCACCTCGACGCCGAAGTCCTTGAGCTTCTTCTCCACCAGCCGGCTGGTCATGTCCAGCGACTCGGGCGTCACCGTCTCGACCCGCGGGGGCAGCGCATCCAGCAAGTCCACCTGCGGCAGGCGGGTGTTGTCCAGCTCGACGAACAGCGGCTGCTGGCGCTCCTTGACCACGCGGGTCGAGGGCGGCGGCGGGGGATCGGCGGGGATCGGTGGCGGCGGGTCGATCACGATGGGGTGCTGCGTCTCGGCGAACTGCCGCTCCACCTTCACCACCCGCTCGCGCTCGCGCTGCGCGCGCTCGCCGATGCGCAGGTCCTCGGCGCGCTCGCGGCTCTCGATGCGGCGCTCGCGCACCCCGTCGAACCAGCCGCCGATCGACTCGGCCAGCCCCAGCCAGGAAAAGCGCAGCGCCCAGGCCATGCCCAGCAGCAGCACGACGATCCAGACCACGCCACTGCCGACGAATCCCAGCCACTTCATCGACCAGGGCCCCAGCAGCGCGCCGACCACGCCGCCGGCGTGCGCACCGGGCCACAGCGACTCGAAGCGGTACAGCCGCGTCCACTCCAGCGTGCAGCTGGCCATCAGCAGCAGCGCCAGCCCCACCCAGGGCATCCAGCGCGGACGCCAGAACACGGGGCCCAGCGCGTCGCGCGGCAGCGTGCCATCCGGGTCGCTGCGCAGCAGCTGCGCCAGCGTCGCCAGCCAGGTGCGCAGCGCCGCCAGCAGGCACCACCAGACCGAGCCGCCGAAGAGCACGTAGGACAGGTCCGACACCCAGGCGCCCAGCAACCCGGCACGGTTGTGCAGCGCCTGGCCATCGCCCGACGTGGAGAAGGCCGCGTCGGCCGCGTGGTGGGTCAGCATCGCCACCAACCAGAACAGCCCCAGCGCCACCCCCAGCGCCATGCCCAACTGCAACCGCCAGCGCGTCAGCAGGCGCGCCAGCCCGCCGCCGGGCGCCGCAGCGCCCGCGGCGGGTTCAGAAGAAGAAGCCGCTGCGCCCCGCAGCGTGCCAAGCGAATAGGTCATGCCAGGATTGTGGACGAACGCACGATCCGGGCTTGGAGGCTGGCAAGCCTCGATCGTTCCCGGGCCGCCGTGGTGGCGGCTGGCGGGAAATATCACCGCCGCGCAGGCGCCACGCCCGTCACGGCGCCGGCAGGATCATCCCGGCGCAGGTGCCGAAGCCGATGCGCGCGGCACCCTCACGTTCGCACCAAGCGTGCAGCTCGACGCTGTCGCCGTCCTGCAGGAAGGTGCGCGTTTCGCCGTTGGGCAGGGTGATGGGCTGCTTGCCGCCGTTCGTGAGCTCCAGCAGAGAGCCGCCCTGTCCCGGCTGCGGGCCGGACAGGGTGCCGCTGCCCAGCAGGTCGCCGGGGTTGAGGTTGCAGCCGTTGACGGTGTGGTGCGCGATCAGCTGCGCCAGCGTCCAGTAGGCGTCGCGGAAGTTGGACTGCATCAGCGCCACCGCCGGCTCGCCGGCCTCGCGCATCTTCGCGGTCTGCAGGCGCACCTGCAGCTGGATGTCGAAGGCGCCGGCCTCGCGGTTGGCCGCCGAGTCCAGGTAGGGCAGCGGCTGCGGGTCGCCTTCGGGCCGGGTGAAGGGCTGGCGGAAGGGCGCCAGCGCCTCCATCGTCACGATCCAGGGCGACAGCACGCTGCCGAAGTTCTTCGACAGGAAGGGCCCCAGCGGCTGGTACTCCCAGGCCTGCAGGTCGCGCGCCGACCAGTCGTTGAGCAGGCCGAGGCCGAAGAGGTGCTCCTCGGCCTCGCCGATCGGCACCGGCTCGCCCAGCGCGTTGGCACGGCCAACGTAGGCGGCGAGCTCCAGTTCGTAGTCCAGCCGGCGGCAGGGGCCAAAGTCCGGCGCCGCGCCCTCGGGCGTGCCCGGCAGCTTGAACTGGCCGTTGGGCCGGCGGATCGGCGTGCCGCTGACCACCAGCGAAGAAGCCCGGCCGTGGTAGCCGATGGGCACCCACTTGTAGTTGGGCAGCAGCGGGTTGTCCGGCCGGAACAGCTTGCCCACCGCGGTGGCGTGGTGGA
>DAOLLE010000325.1:0-4428 GCA_035331205.1 Burkholderiaceae bacterium | reverse complement strand
AATCATAACCGAAATGAATTCGGGTTCGCAAGAGGAAAGGAAGAAAAGTTTCTGGCTCCCTGAATCGGCCGGCCTGCACTTCCGCGGGCCCTTGCGCAGCAGGGCAGATCGTCAGCCGCCCACCAGATCGTCGAGCACCTCGATCCAGTGGCGCACCGGGGTGTTCGTGCCACTTTGAAGGTGCTGGATGCAGCCGATGTTCGCCGAGACGATGGTCTGGGGCTCGGTTTCGGTGAGCGCTTCGAGCTTGCGATCGCGCAGCTGCGTCGAAAGCGTAGGTTGCAAGATGGAGTAGGTGCCGGCCGAGCCGCAGCAGAGGTGGCTGTCGCGCGCGGCCAGGCGCACGTCGAAGCCCAGCTCGGTCAGCGCAGCCTCCACGCCGCCGCGCAGCTTCTGCCCGTGCTGCAGGGTGCAGGGGGGGTGATAGGTCAGGCGCTTGGGCATGCCGGCGGGCAGGCGACCGCCCAGCCGCGACTTGAGGGGCCCGGCGATCAGCGGCAGCAACTCGGAGATGTCGCGCGCGGTGGCCGAGATGCGCTTGGCCCGCTCGGCGTAGGCGGGGTCGTCGGCCATGACCTGGCCATATTCCTTGACCATCAGGCCGCAGGCGGAGGCGTTGACGACGATGGCCTCGACCTGGGTGGCACCACCCACGCCTTCGACCAGCGGCCACCAGGCGTCGATGTTGCGGCGGATCTCGGCGCGCGCCTTGTCGTGGTCGCCCAGATGCGCGCGCACGGCGCCACAGCAGCGCACCTCATCGGCCACCAGGGTCTGAATGCCGCAGGCATCGAGCACCCGCGCGGTGGCGCTGTTGATGTTGGGGGCCAGCGCCGGCTGCACACAGCCCAGCAGCATCAGCACCTTGCGCTCGTGCGAGCGGGTCGGCCAGCGGTGGGCGGACGCCTGGCGCTCCGGGCTGACGCGCGGCGGCAGCTTGCTCTTCAGAGCCGCCGGCAGCAGGGGGCGCAGGGCCTGGCCCAGCTTCACCGCAGTGCCGAAGCCCGACGAGGTCATGCCCTCGCGCAGCATCCAGCGGGTGCGTTGCTCGGTGGCGGGACGCTCCACCTTGGCGTCGACCAGGCGACGACCAATCTCGATCAGTTGGCCGTACTGCACGCCCGAGGGGCAGGTGGTCTCACAGTTGCGGCAGGTCAGGCAGCGGTCGAGGTGCTCCTGGGTCTTGCGCGTCGGCGGGGCGCCTTCGAGCACCTGCTTGATCAGATAAATGCGCCCGCGCGGGCCATCGAGCTCGTCGCCCAGCAGTTGATACGTCGGGCAGGTCGCGGTGCAGAAGCCGCAGTGCACGCAGCGGCGCAGGATCGCCTCGGCGGCATCGCCGTCGGGGGTGCCCCGGTATTCGGAGGCCAGTTGGGTTTGCATGGCGGCAGCGGTCTCGGCGAAGCGGCGTCAGAGGTCCGGGTACAGCCGGCCAGGGTTGAACACGCCGTCCGGGTCGAAGGACGCCTTCAGCTCGCGGTGGATGCGCGCCAGCGGCTGGGCCAGCGGCGCGAAGACGCTGCCGCCCTGGCCGAGGATGGCCGCCTTGTCCTTGGCACGGAACAGGGTCGCGTGCCCGCCGGCGCGCGCAGCCAGCGCCCGCACCCGCTCGGCCGGCTCGCGGGTCACCCACCAACGCTGGGCACCGCCCCACTCGATCAGCTGCTCGCCGCTCAGCGGCAGGGGCGGTGCGCCTGCGGGCATGCCGATGCGCCAGAGCGCGGCGCCGTCGGCCAGACTGCGGCGGGCCTCGGTGAAGAACTCGTCGGTCTGGTCACGCATGCCGTTCCAAAAGCGCTGCGCCAGGTAGGGGTCGATCACCTCGCCCCCCATCTTGGCTGCGGCCGAGTTGATCGCCGCGGCCGCGCCGGACAGCCGCACCACCAGCGCGCCCTGCCACCAGGCGCTGGCGTGCACCGGCAGGGGCTGGCCGCCCCAGGCCTGCAGGCGCTCGATGGCCTCCGCCTCGCTGCAGTCGAAGCGCAGCGTCGCGGTGGCCGGCAGCACCGGCAGCACCTTCAGCGACACTTCACAGATCACACCGAGCACGCCCAGCGAGCCGGCCAGCAACCGCGCCACGTCGTAGCCGGCGACGTTCTTCATCACCTGGCCGCCGAAGCTGACCACCTCGGCCTTGCCGTTGATCAGCGTGGCGCCCAGCACGAAGTCGCGCACGCTGCCCATCGCCGCGCGCGACGGACCGGCCAGGCCGGCTGCGACGACCCCGCCGATGGTGCCGCCGCGCTGGCCCGGGCGCTCAGGGTCGGGGTAGCGCGGGGGCTCGAAAGGCAGGCACTGGCCGCGCTCGGCCAGCGCGGCCTCGACGTCGGCCAGCGGCGTGCCCGCGCGCGCGGTGAGCACCAGCTCACTGGGCTCGTAGCTGCTGATGCCCGACAGGTCGCGGGTATCCAGCGACGTGCCGCGGATGCGCTCCCCGTAGAAGGATTTGGTGCCCGCCCCCCGGATGGCCAGGGGGGTGTGCGCCTCCCGCGCGGCGCGCACACGGTCGACGAGGCTGTTCAGGGCCTTGCTCATGCGATGCGTTCTGATCTTGTTCGGTCGGTTCGTGGGGCCCGGACAGTGACGTCCGGGCTCAGAAACGGGGCAGCTCGGCGAAGGGCAGCAGGCCCTTCTTGACGTGCATCTTTCCGTACTCGGCGCAGCGGTGCAGGGTCGGAATCACCTTGCCCGGGTTCAGCAGGCCGGCCGGATCGAAGGCGCGTTTGACCGCCAACATCTGTTCGCGTTCCTCGGGCGTGAACTGCACGCACATCGACGCCAGCTTCTCGATGCCCACGCCATGCTCGCCGGTAATGCTGCCACCCAGGCGCACGCTGGTCTCGAGGATGTCGGCGCCGAAGGCCTCGGCGCGCGCCAGCTCGTCGGGCTGGTTGGCGTCGAAGAGGATCAGCGGGTGCAGGTTGCCGTCGCCGGCGTGGAAGACGTTCACGCAGCGCAGCTTGTACTTGGCCTCCATCTCGGTGATGGCGGTCAGGATGTCGGCCAGCCGCTTGCGCGGGATGGTCGAGTCCATGCACATGTAGTCGGGGCTGATGCGCCCACTGGCCGGAAAGGCGTTCTTGCGCCCGCTCCAGAAGCGCAGGCGCTGCGCCTCGTCGCGGCTGACCTCCAGGCGCGTGGCGCCACAGCCACTGAGCACCTCGGTCATGCGGCGGATTTCCTCGTCCACCTCCTCGGGCGTGCCGTCGCTCTCGCACAGCAGGATGGCGGCGGCCTTCAGGTCGTAGCCTGCCTGCACGAAGCCTTCGACCGCGGCGGTCATCGGCTTGTCCATCATCTCGAGGCCAGCGGGGATGATGCCCTGGGCGATCACCTGCGCCACCGCCTCGCCGGCGGCCTGCACCGAGCCGAAGCTGGCCATGATGCAGCGCGCCAGCTGCGGCTTGGGCACGAGGCGCACCGTCACCTCGGTCACCACCGCGAGCATGCCCTCGCTACCGATCACCACCGCGAGCAGGTCGAGCCCCGGCGCATCGAGCGCCTCGCTGCCGAATTCCACCGCCTCGCCGTCGATCGTGAAGCCGCGCACGCGCAGCACGTTGTGCAGCGTCAGGCCGTACTTCAGGCAGTGCACGCCGCCGGAGTTCTCCGCCACGTTGCCGCCGATGGTGCAGGCGATCTGGCTGCTCGGATCCGGCGCGTAGTACAGGCCATGCGGCGCGGCGGCCTCGCTGATCGCCAGGTTGCGCACGCCGCACTGCACCCGCGCGGTGCGGGCGCGGCGGTCCAGCGCCAGGATGCGGTTCAGGCGCGCCAGCGACAGCGTCACGCCCAGGCGGTGCGGCATCGCCCCGCCGGACAGCCCGGTGCCGGCTCCACGCGCGACCACCGGCACCTGCAGCCGACGGCACAGGCGCAGCAGCGCGCCGACCTGCTCCTCGGTCTCCGGCAGCGCCACCACCAGGGGGCGCTCGCGGTAGGCGGTCAGGCCATCGCACTCGTAGGGCGTGGTGTCCTCGTCCTGCCAGAGCAGCGCGCTGCGCGGCAGCACCGCCGCCAGCGCGGCCACGACCTCGTCCTGGCGCCGACGGCGCTCGGCCGAGTCCGCGAGGGCATCGGCCGCGTCAAGCGGCAAGGGGGCATTCATCGGATCGTCGTCTCCAATCGCAACACAGGGCCCGGCGGCTCACGCCAGCGCCCTCCAGCCGACACTGTAATGCCCGGATGGCGCCTTGCCGGGTGCAAGGGCGCGATGAACGGGCATCCGGTTCGCGGCACCGGCTGCTGTGACAAAGAACACACGGCGCAGCGAGGCCCGGCAGCGCCGTGGCGGGCGCGCGACGGCGGCCCGACCGGCCGGCCTCAATCGCGCAGGAACAGCGTCAGCACGCCGGTGTAGCCATACAGGTGCCGGCGCGCGATCTCGCCGCCGGCGAAGAAGCCCAGCAGCGGCACGTCGCCCAGCGC
>DAOLLE010000324.1:0-4441 GCA_035331205.1 Burkholderiaceae bacterium | reverse complement strand
CGGCTCGTCTCTGTTGCTCTGATCCTCACCTCACGGTGGACAGCCGTTAGCTGCTACGCCGCTCTGTGCAGTCCGGACCTTCCTCCAGTGCCACCTTTCGGATCCGGCACCAGCGGCGGTCTGGCCTGCTTCACGGGGCGGATTCTCCCACGAAGCCAACCGGCTCACGCTCCGCGCAGAACCCGGCAACCGACACCGTATTGGCTCACCGCATTGGCTCACCGCTTGGCCGCCGCGGCCTGGGCCGCCGCGTTGATCCGCTCCAGGTCGGCGTTGTGGCGCTCGGTCTCGCTGCGGCAGGTCTCCACGGCCGCCCGAAGGTCCGCATGCTGCAGGGCGCAACTCCGGAGGGCCTGCCGATCGGCCTGATGGGCCGACAGCAGCTCGCCGAAGGTCATGCCCTCCTTCAGGCCCGACGGCGCCGCACAGTCCTTCAGCATCTCCGCTGGAATGTTGCACCGCAGCGGCGGAACCACCTCCGGAACGTGCGTGGTGCAGCAGCCCTCCAGCCCGATCAGCCCGAGCAGCCCCATCAACGCGACCGATCCTCGGCTGGCCCAGCCGCGTCGCCCCCACCGGCAGGCAATCGAGTCGATGCGCAAAGCACCCTTCGAGATCCCCAACTTCATGGCGCACTCCCCGCGCGCGCCGGTGCGGCAGCGCCCGAACTGCCCGCCGCGCGCAAGGCGGCCAAGCTCTCGGCCGGTACGGGCAGGTCCAGACAGCGCAGCCCGCCCTGCAATTGGGACAGCTGCAAATCCTTCTGCCGAAGTTCCTCCGACAACTGGGACAACTGCAAGCGCCACGCAGGGTCCGCATCCGCACCGCCACGGTCCAGCCGCTCCTGCAACCGGGCGATCCGCTCCCTCAGCCCGCCACTCTGGGTTTCGAGCACCTGCGCACGTCCGGTCGCCCGGCCGCGGCTGGCATCGAGCTCGGCCTTCTCGGCTTCGAAGCCCTTTGTCAATTCAGCCATTCGCGCCGCATGGGACTCTGCCTGCGCCTTCAACTGGCTGTCGATGCGCTGCTGCGCAGCGCCCTGAGCCGCCTTGGCCTCCTCGGCCGTGCGGGTGATCAGCGCCAGCTGGCCTCGCAGCGACTCCACCTCGGACGCCCCCCAGCGGTAACCCAGAAACCCTGCCAACAGCAACACGGCAAGACTACCCGCCAAGCGCAGATAGATCATCTGCCACCTTTCGCCAATTTCCACGAATCCCCGTCGGCGCGATGGTCCGGCAAAACCTCACGCCCGCCGGACCACCCCTTCGACCGATCATGGCGTCGAAGAATCCGCGCAACTGTTCAACCGAAGTTGCCCGTGTTGACCCAATCCTGAGAAATCAGGGTCCACCAGTCGGTCGCCAGACCGTTCTGGACATAGGCATAGGGCAGCCAGCCATAGCCCCCATTGCCCCAGCCGGTGCCCCAGGAGTTGCGGATCAGCAGCGCTCCAGTGGTCGACGCGGTGGACGCGGTGTTCTTGATCACCTTGGCATCGTCGTAACCCACCGCCATCACTGCGTGACCGCCCACGACCTTTTCGCCACTGGCGGGATAGGGAATTGCGCCCTGATTGGCGGCACTCGCCTGCGTGTAGGAGCTGTAGACGGTAAAGCCGAACATCGAGGGCAAACCCGCCGCCAGATTGGTCTTGATGGCGTTGAGCAGCGCAGCCTTGGTCGTCCCCGACGGATCGAGCCGGTAATAGCTCGTCGCTTCGAAGTTGTCGGCCAAGGCATACAGGAAGGCGCTCGGCTCGACATCGTACTTGGAGACATCGTAGGGCCAGTACTGCTCCGGCGGAACGCCCAGCATGGCCAGTGCTTCCATGGTCGAGCGCAGATAGGCGCCGGTATCCCCGCTCCACCCCAGCAGATTGCGCGTGACCTTGTAGAGGAAAAGGCGCGAGCCGTCGACGTGCTTGCCGAAAGCCCGCCGCTGGTAATACTCGACCATGCCGACGCCGGCGTGGGCGGTACACGAGCCGATGACCCCCTGGTTCTCGATCGGCGAACAGAAGCCCCGCAGGTCGATGGCGGTGGCCAAGGCCAAAGGCGCCGACGCCGACACGGCGCCCGCCCCCTTCACCTTCGCCAGCAGAGGCTTGACCTTGGGATGCTCGACCGTGTAGTCGGAAATGCTGGGCAGATCGCGGATCCAGCCAAACTTGATGAACTGGGCATGCTCGGACATTCGCTCTCTCCTTCGACTTCGTTGGATGAAATCCGACGGGCAGCCATCGCAGCGCCGAAGCCACGGGCCGATCGGCCGGACAGGTATTCCCACATAAATTGCCAGGGAACCTCCACAAACTCGGCCCGACCGGGCCCGGCTTGTGGGCGTTCTCCGGGTATCACGCGCCCCGGTTCACCCCATTTGGGCTCGTGCACCGTCGCCGTCTCGGCGGCGCTGTCACGATCCAGGCAAATACGATTCGGGCGAACCAGCCGGCGCGTCAGGGCTCGATCTGCACCTGAACCGAAAACCGATCCGCCGCCGCCGCTGCGCCTTCCCAGGGCCGCATGTACACGATTTCGAGCCGAGCCTTTGCGGCCGCAGCACCGGCCCTGAACACCAGACGCCGCACACCACCCTGCCCGACCACATTCGGCGCCTGCGCAGGCAGAAGAAACTCGCTCGACACGACGGCCAAGGCCTCGTCACGCTCTGTCAACGACCAACCATATCCCGTGGAAGGAGTTTCGGGTAACTCGATGGTCAATCCATCGCCCACTCGCAACCGCACCGTCTGGCCAGAATCGGCCTTGCCCAGAACAAGGGACGTCATCGCTGTTCCTTTCCCTTGGTGTGAATGCGGCCCGGCCGAGGCGGCCACCTGCGGTTGGGTCGCAGCGGCGCTATCGCCTGCGGGCCGACAGGCCGCCATCTGCAGACCAACCAGCCCGGTCAGACATCCGACGATCCCGGCCCGAAGCCACCGCCCCCCCCGACCAACGGTGCCGGCACCTGCGCCCTGCGATGCCCGCGCTGCCGACATCCTCCTGCCTTTCATACCTTCATGCCCTTGAACTGCTCATCGGGAAGGTCCGAAGTGATGTTCCTGCAGTCATACGGATGGCGCAAGCCCCCTGTGCCGACCGGCCGACCCTTTCCATCCACGTAAAGGAAACCAATTGTTCCGACACCCGCCCAGGCCCGTCGCTTGGCCATCGGGCGGCATCATCCGATCTCGCTGCGAGACCGAAACGATGCAGGGCCGCCACGATCGCCCGCCCCAGCACGGCCGGATCTGACGGGGCACCGTTCCCGCGCGCCGCTTGGATTGATCAACATCAAGTCAGACGACCAAAGCGGCGGAGGGTCGTCGTGAGAGGCCCCGGTTGCTGGCATCCTTGAGGCATCCGGGTTAACCCTCATCTGATCTGCAAAAGCCCTTCTATTGAAGGTTTGGATCGGCTCAAGGTGACCCTAATCTCGACGATGGCACGACGCGCTATGCGGCGGCCGGGAACCTGGCCCCAGCCATCCCACTCCAGGTAGGACACTCGACACCATGAACGCCCCTGACCTGCACGGCCTGACCGCCGAAGAGCACACCATCACCAACCTGACCTTCGACGAGCTGCCGGTGGGCGCACGCGCCTCGCTGTCGCGCACGCTGACGCAGGACGACATCATGAGCTTCGCGCTGGTGTCGGGCGACGTGAACCCGGCCCACATCGACGCCGAATACGCCAGCGCCTCCAAGTTCCACGGTCCGATCGCCCATGGCATGTGGGCCGGCGCGCTGATCTCCTCGCTGCTGGGCACGCGCTTCCCGGGCCCGGGCACGATCTACGAAGGCCAGGTGCTGCACTTCCACCGCCCGGTGCGCGCGGGCGACACGCTGATCGTCGAAGCCGTGGTGACCGCGCGCGACGAGGAGCGCAAGCAGCTGACGATGGACTGCACCGTCACGAACCAGAAGGGCGCCGTGGTCGTCAGCGGTGAAGCCCTGGTGCGTGCCCCGACGCAGCGCGTGCGCCGCGCCGTGGCCGCCCTCCCGACGCTGCACCTGTTCGACCCGCACACCCGCTTGACGACCTGGGTCGACGGCTGGGCCGCCGACATCGCCGCCGCTTCGCCCGACGGCGTGGCCCGCCCGGTGACCTGCGCGGTGGTGCACCCCTGTGACGCCACCTCGCTGAGCGGCGCGATGGCCGCGGCCGCGCGCGGCCTGATCGTGCCGATCCTGATCGGCCCGGAAGCGCGCATCCGCGCGGTGGCCGAAGAACTGGACCTCGACCTGACCGGCGTGCACATCGAGTCGGTGGAGCACAGCCACGCCGCAGCGCAGCGCGCCGTCGCCCTGGCCGCCGAAGGCACCGCCGAGATGCTGATCAAGGGCAGCCTGCACACCGACGAGCTGATGCACGCGGTGATCTCCGAGCCGCGCCTGCGCACCAAGCGGCGCATCTCGCACGTCTTCCGCTTCGACATC
>DAOLLE010000323.1:0-4442 GCA_035331205.1 Burkholderiaceae bacterium | reverse complement strand
CACCGCGCGGGTGGCGAAATTGGTAGACGCACCAGGTTTAGGTCCTGACGCCTTCACGGGCGTGCCGGTTCGAGTCCGGCCCCGCGCACCAGGCAAGAAGCAAACACGAAAGAGTCTGAGCAAATGGCTGTTACTGTGGAGACCCTCGAGAAACTCGAGCGCCGCATCACGCTGACCCTGTCGGCCGAAGACATTCGCAAGGAGGTCGACAACCGCCTCAAGCGCCTGGCCCGCACGGTCAAGGCCGACGGCTTCCGCCCCGGCAAGGTGCCGATGGGCGTGGTCACGCAGCGCTATGGCTACTCCGTGCAGTACGAGGTCGTGAACGACAAGGTGGGTCAGGCCTTCCAGCAGGCCGCCAACGAGGCCCAGCTGCGGGTGGCGGGCATGCCGCGCATCAGCGAGAAGGACGGCGCCGGCGAAGGCGAGGTGGCCTTCGACGCGGTGTTCGAGGTCTACCCGGAGGTGGTGGTCGGCGATCTGGCCGAGGTCGAGGTGGAGCGCGTCTCCAGCGAGGTGACCGACGCCGCGATCGATCGCACGCTCGACATCCTGCGCAAGCAGCGTCGCAGCTTCGCCGAGCGCGGTGCCGACGAGGTGGCTGCCGACGACGACCGCGTCACGATCGACTTCGAAGGCAAGATCGACGGCGAGCCCTTCACCGGCGGCAAGGCCGAGGGCTTCCAGTTCATCCTGGGCGAAGGCCGCATGCTCGAGCAGTTCGAGAAGGCGGTGCGCGGCATGAAGGCCGGCGAGTCCAAGACCTTCCCGCTCGCCTTCCCCGAGGACTACCACGGCAAGGACGTGGCCGGCAAGGAAGCCGACTTCCTGGTCACGTTGACCAAGATCGAGGCGCAGCAGCTTCCCGAGGTGAACGAGGCCTTCGCGCAGACCCTGGGCATTGCCGACGCCACCGTCGAAGGCCTGCGTGCCGACATCAAGAAGAACCTCGAGCGCGAGGTCAAGTTCCGCGTCGCCGCCCGCAATAAGCAGGCCGTGATGGGTGCGCTGGAGAAGGCCACCAGCTTCGACTTGCCCAAGGCGCTGGTCGATGGCGAACTCGAGCGCCTGGTCGAAGGCGCCCGCGCCGACCTGAAGCAGCGTGGCATCAAGGACGCCGACAAGGCCCCGATCCCCACCGAGGTGTTCCAGCCCCAGGCCGAGCGTCGCGTGCGCCTGGGCCTGACGATCGCCGAGATCGTGCGCGCCAACAGCCTGTCGGCCACCCCCGAGCAGATCAAGGCCCACGTCGAGGAGCTGGCGCAGAGCTACGAGAAGCCGGAAGAGGTCGTGCGCTGGTACTTCAGCGACGCGCAGCGTCTGGGCGAGGTCGAGGCCGTGGTGATCGAGGCCAACGTCGCCGAATACGTGCTGGGCAAGGCCAAGGTGGTCGACAAGGCCCTGGCCTTCGACGAACTGATGGGGGCTTGATCCCGCCCTTTCAGGCCACCTGTCAAGGTGGCCTGCCACTCAAGGGGCGCTCGCGGGCGCCCCTTGTCACATCTGGCAGTCACCCGGCGCCGGACTCGGGTGTCGACCGGGCACATAATCGGGCCCGAATTTTGGTTTGGCGGCCATCCCGCCGCCTCAAGGCAATCCATGAGCGCACTCGACACCACCAATCTGGGCATGGTGCCCATCGTCATCGAGCAATCGGGCCGCGGCGAGCGCGCCTACGACATCTACTCGCGCCTGCTGCGCGAGCGGGTGATCTTCCTGGTCGGTCCGGTCAACGATGCCACCGCCAACCTGGTCGTCGCGCAGCTGCTGTTCCTCGAGAGCGAGAACCCCGATAAGGACATCTCGCTGTACATCAATTCGCCGGGCGGCAGCGTCAGCGCGGGCATGTCGATCTTCGACACCATGCAGTTCATCAAGCCGCAGGTCTCGACCCTGTGCATGGGCATGGCCGCCTCGATGGGTGCCTTCTTGCTGGCCGCCGGTGCCAAGGGCAAGCGCTTCGCGCTGCCGAACTCGAAGATCATGATCCACCAGCCGCTGGGCGGCGCGCAGGGTCAGGCCACCGACATCGAGATCCACGCCCGCGAGATCCTCAAGACGCGCGAGCAGCTCAACCGCATCCTGGCCGAACGCAGCGGACAGTCCCTGGAAAAGATCCAGAACGACACCGAACGCGACTACTTCATGAGCGCCGACGAGGCGCAGACTTACGGCCTGATCGACCAGGTGCTGACCAAGCGGGCCTGATCCGGCGGGCCCCGTGGCCGTGGCAGCGCGCCGGCGGAGTCTGTCGCGCCGGGCGCACGCCGGGGACCGCGGGTTCGCCGTGGCGGCCCAGCTTTTGACTTATCATCTTTTCGAATTTCTCGAGGCCGCAATCCATGCCCGAAAAAAAAGGCTCCAACGGCGAGAAGATTCTGTATTGCTCGTTCTGTGGCAAGAGCCAGCACGAGGTCAAGAAACTGATCGCCGGCCCGTCGGTGTTCATCTGTGATGAATGCATCGAGCTGTGCAACGACATCATCCGCGATGAGGTGCCCGCTGGGGACAGTGCCAGCAAGGCTGGCCGCAGCGATCTGCCCGTCCCGGGAGAAATCAAGACCATCCTCGACCAGTACGTGATCGGTCAGGACACGGCCAAGCGCACGCTGGCCGTGGCGGTCTACAACCATTACAAGCGGCTGAAGCACATGGGCGACAAGCCCAAGGGTGACGATGTCGAGCTTTCGAAGAGCAACATCCTGCTGATCGGCCCGACTGGCTCGGGCAAGACGCTGCTGGCGCAGACGCTCGCCCGCCTGCTGAACGTGCCCTTCGTGATCGCCGATGCGACGACGCTGACCGAAGCCGGCTACGTCGGCGAGGACGTCGAGAACATCATCCAGAAGCTGCTGCAGAACTGCAACTACGACGTCGAGCGCGCGCAGCGCGGCATCGTCTACATCGACGAGATCGACAAGATCAGCCGCAAAGCCGACAACCCGAGCATCACGCGCGACGTGTCGGGTGAAGGCGTGCAGCAGGCGCTGCTCAAGCTGGTGGAAGGCACGATGGCCAGCGTGCCGCCGCAGGGCGGGCGCAAGCACCCGAACCAGGACTTCCTGCAGATCGACACGACCAACATCCTGTTCATCTGTGGCGGGGCCTTCGATGGCCTGGAGAAGGTGATCGCCAACCGCTCCGAGAAGTCCGGCATTGGTTTCGGCGCCAGCGTGCAAAGCAAGCAGGAGCGCAGCATCACCGAGGTGTTCAAGCAGATCGAGCCCGAGGACCTGATCAAGTTCGGCCTGATCCCCGAGCTGGTCGGCCGACTGCCGGTGATCGCCACGCTGGGCGAACTCACCGAGGATGCGTTGGTGCAGATCCTCACCGAGCCGAAGAACGCGCTGGTCAAGCAGTACCAACGGTTGTTCTCGATGGACGGCGTCGACCTGGAGATTCGCGCCTCGGCGCTCAAGGCCATCGCCCAGAAGGCGCTCAAGCGCAAGACCGGCGCACGCGGCCTGCGCTCGATCGTCGAGCAGGCGCTCATGGACACGATGTTCGACCTGCCCACCTTCGACGGCGTGGCCAAGGTGGTGGTCGACGAGCACACGATCGACGACAACAGCAAACCGCTGCTGGTCTACCGCGAGCAGGCCAAGGCCAGCGCCTGAGCAGGTTCTTGACGGCCGCAGCCTCCGGGTTGTGGTCGTCCTTCCGGCGGAGCCCGTCCGCGCGCTGCGTCTTTTGACGATGACGCGCCCTTGCATTCCGGCGCTGCGCTCCCAGATGGAGCGCTGAAAGAGAGGTTCTGATGTCCGGTCATCCCGTTCTCCCCCCCGAGCCCATCACGTTGCCGCTGCTGCCGCTGCGCGATGTGGTGGTGTTCCCCCACATGGTCATCCCGCTCTTCGTTGGTCGGCCCAAATCCATCAAGGCCCTGGAAGCGGCGATGGAGGCGGGGCGCCAGATCATGCTGGTGGCCCAGAAAGCCGCCGGCAAGGACGAGCCCAAGCCGGACGACATGTTCGAGACGGGCTGTGTCTCGTCGATCCTGCAGATGCTCAAGCTGCCCGACGGCACCGTGAAGGTGCTGGTCGAGGGCCTGCAGCGTGCCAATACCCAGAGCATCGACGACAGCGGTGAATACTTCACCAGCGTCGTGGTGCCGGTGCCTGTGCCCGATCAGGGCTCCCCCGAGATCGAGGCGCTGCGCCGTGCGGTGACGCAGCAGTTCGACCAGTACGTCAAGCTCAACAAGAAGATCCCGCCGGAGATCCTGACCTCGATCGGTGGCATCGACGATGCGGGTCGCCTGGCCGACACGATCGCTGCGCACCTTCCGCTGAAGCTCGAGGCCAAGCAATCCATCCTGGATCTTGTGCCGGTGTCGGCGCGGCTGGAGAAGCTGCTCGAGCTGCTGGAGCACGAAGTCGACATCCTGCAGGTGGAGAAGCGCATCCGCGGGCGCGTCAAGCGCCAGATGGAGAAGAGCCAGC
>DAOLLE010000322.1:0-4454 GCA_035331205.1 Burkholderiaceae bacterium | reverse complement strand
ACAAGGAGTACTACGGCTCGGCCAGCGACTTCAACAAGGGCGAGTACAAGCACGTCGAGGGCAAGCGCATCCTCGAGCCGATCAAGGGCCCGCTGGCCGAGACGCTGCGCGAGATGCGCGAGGACCTGCAGAGCTCGATCAGCTACGCCGGTGGCCGCGGGCTGGCCGACCTGCGGCGCGTGAACTACGTGATCCTGGGCGGCGAGAACGCCGGCGAGCACCTGCTGATGTGATGCAGCGCCGGGCCCGTGGCGCCGCCGCGGCGGCCCGGCTTCAGGGGTCGAGCGAGATCAGCGGCATCGTCGAGGCGAAGGGGTCGGCCCCGGCGCGATGAGGCTGGTTGCCGCGCAGGTACTCGGCCACCTCGTCGCCCGACAGCGGCTTGGCGTAGAGGTAGCCCTGGCCGATGTCGCAGTGGTGCTCGGTCAGGAAGCGCATCTGCTCGGTGTTCTCGACGCCCTCGGCCACCACCGGCACACCCAGGCCGTGGGCCAGCGCGATCGTCGCGCGCACGATCGCCGCGCCGTTGGCGTCGGTGGTGATGTCGCGGATGAAGGTGGGGTCGATCTTGATCACGTCGATCGGGAAGCGCTTGAGGTGCGCCAGCGACGAGTAGCCGGTGCCGAAGTCGTCCATCGCCACCGCCACGCCGATCTGGCGCAGCTCGGTCAGCAGGTCGGTGAGGTGGCCGAGATCGGCCATCGCGGTGCTCTCGGTGACCTCGATCTTCAGCAGCCGTGCCGGCACCTGCGCCGCCGCCAGCGCCTGCGTGACCACCTGCACCAGGTGGCGGTCCAGACACTGCCGCGCCGAGACGTTGACCGACACCGGCACCAGCGGCACGCCGGCTTCGCGCCAGGCGGCCAGCTGACGCGTGGCCTCCTGGATCACCCAGGTGCCGATGCTCAGGATCAGCCCGGTCTCCTCGACCACGCTGATGAAGCGCGAGGGCGACCAGAGGTCACCGTCGGGCTGGCGCCAGCGCAGCAGCGCCTCCAGACCGACCGGGCGGCCATCGGCGAGGTTGACCTGCGGCTGGTAGCGCAGCACGAAGTCGCGCCCTTCCAGGCCATGGCGCAGGCGGTTCTCGATGGTCAGCCACTCGCGCGTCCAGGCCGGCATCTCGCTGGCGTAGAACTCGAAGCGCTTGCCGCCGTGGGCCTTGCCCCGGTACATCGCGGTGTCGGCCAGCGCCAGCAGGGTGTCGGCGTCGCGCCCATCCTGCGGCGCCATCGCGATGCCGATGCAGCAGCCGCATTCGACGGCGATGCCGTCGAGCTGGAACTCGGCGGCCACCGCGTCGATCATCTGGCCGGCCAGCGCCGCCACCACCTCGCGCGAGGGGATGTCTTCGAGCAGCACGACGAATTCGTCGCCGCCCCAGCGGGCCACGGTGTCGTGGGGCCGGCAGCACTCGGTCAGGCGGCGTGCGGCCTCTTGCAGCACCGCGTCGCCCTGGCGGTGGCCCAGGCTGTCGTTGATGCGCTTGAAGCGGTCCAGGTCGACGAACATCACCGCCAGCGAGCGCTGGCTGCGCTGCAGGCCGGTCAGCGCGTGCTGCAGCCGATCGGTCAGCAGCGTGCGGTTGGGCAGGCCGGTGAGGTTGTCGTGGGTGGTCTCGTGGCGCAGCTGCTCGCCCGCCTCCACCTCCACGGTCACGTCGCTGAGTGCCAGCACCACCTCGGGCCGGGTGCTGGGTGCACTGTCGTTGCCCTCGCCGTTGCGCTGGGTCGGGCGCTGCCCGCGGTGCCGCACCGGGCTGGCGATCAGCCGAACCAGCCGCGGCTGCGAGGCCACGTCCAGGCGCAGTGGCTGCTGGATGTGCACCACCTCCTGGTTCTCCAGGCAGGTGCCCAGCGCCGCTTCGAAGACCCGGCTGTCGCGCGGTGCCAGGCGCAGCAGCGTCATCACGTGCATGCCCTGCACGCGGGCGAGTTCGTTGCCCACCAGGCGCTCGGCGCTCGGGTTGAGGTAGCGCACGCGCCACTGCGCGTCGATCGACAGCACGCTGTCGGCGATGGCCTGCAGCGTGGCATCGGCCTGGCCCTGCGCGTCGGCCAGGTCGGCGCGCGCGCCCTGCATGTCGGCGGCGCGGCTGATCAGCCAGACCGTCAGCAGACCGGCGGTCAGGGCCATCGTCGGCAGCCAGACCTGTGCGCCAGTCAGTAGCGCCAGGCTGGCCAGCCAGGGCAGCGGCAGGATCAGCAGCAGCTGGCCGGTGCGCAGCGGAGCCGCGCGCCGCCAGACCAGCCAGGCGGCCAGCAGCAGGGCGGGCAGCAGGTTGGCCAGGCGGGTGAGCCACTCACCAGCCGGGGTGACGAACTGCTGATGCATCAGCACATGCAGGCCCTGTGCCTGCCACTGCACGTCGCTCCAGGTGGTGCCTGGCAGCGCGGCCGAGGAGGCCACCGGCTGATCCAGCCCACGCGCGGTGACGCCGACCCAGACGATGCGCCCGGCCAGCGCCCGCGCCGACTGGGGATCGTTGAGCACCTGCAGCGCCGACAGTCGCGGCAGCTCGATGCGTTGGGGCGGCAGCAGCCGCTCGTCCAGGCGCTGCCAGGTCGGCGGCTTGCCCCCCGATAGGGTGCAGCCGACCGAGCCGGCCGGCAGGTTCGCAGCGCTGCCCGCGCTCGGGCCGGCGGGGCCTGCACCGAACAGCGCGCGCGCGGCGGCCGGGTCGGCCTGACGCCAGACGGTCAGCGGCAGCGCCTCCCAGCAGCGGTCGCCCAGCCCGGCACGCAGGTGCAGGCGGCGTACGAGCCCGTCGGCATCGAGTTCGGCGTCGACGTGGCCGATGCCGCCCGCCACCGCCTGCAGTTCGGGCAGTGGCAGCGCGGCCTGCACGCCCTGGCCGCGCGGGCCTTCCACGGGCACTACGGGCAGCAGCACCCGCCCGCTTTGGCGGATCGACTGGGCCAGGCGCCGGTCATCGACCGCGGGGCCGGCGTCGCCGAAGGGCACGTCGTAGCCGATCGCCCGTGCGCCGCCTGCGGCGATGCGGTCGATCAGCTCGGCGTGCAGCGAGCGCGGCCAGGGCCAGCGACCCAGCGCCTGCAGGCTCACCTCGTCGATCGCCACGATCAGCTGTTCGTCACTGACCGGGTTGCCCGCGGTGTTGTGCAGCAACCGACCCGTGAAGTCCCAGCTCCAGCGGTCGAGCCGGTCGAGCAGCAGCTGACCCGGGCCGATCAGCAGCCCGATCACGAGCACGGCCAACCACCAGGGTCGGCCCATGGCCCAGAGGCCGAGGCGCGGCAACCAACTCATGGCCGAGCGACGCGGCCGCAGCCACGCAGGGGAGACTGAACGGTCATGGATGTTCTTTTCTGCCAACGGCAGTCACCGTGGCCACCGTGCCTGCCCGCACAGGCCGACGGCGCTTCCTGCCCGCGATCGAGTTCCTCCCTTCCTGCCCCGCAAAAAGCCCGGCGAGACGAGAAAAGTTTGGCAAAACTCGTTCCCACGGGAACGAAACAACATCCCGAGGATAGCCTCGACACCCCCGGGCCATGCTCCCGCGCTTGCTGGGCGATGGTGCGAATTTGCAACATTCGGTCACGTCGGCGTGACGCGCCCGGCCACCGAGCGGGCAGCCGCCGCGTGGAACGCAGGATCGGGACGGGCGCGGGCATGGCCAAGGTCGCGAGGCGCCGCCGCCCGGTCGCTGTCCTTCCTGCCGAGCGGCGAATTGCAGGGTGTTTCGAGCATCATAGGCTCAATGGGTGAGCCTGAGGCTGACATGGCGGCGCGCCCAACCGGTCGGTCCTTGGGCCGCGGACGAGCCCCGGCGGTGCATCCGTGGGGCTGAGCAGCGAAAAAAAGGGGCCCTGGTGAGAGGGCCCCGGAAGTCTCTGCTGTTGGTTACACGCTGCGTGCTGCGGTCGTGCGATTCCATTCTAGGCAGGCGGGCGGCGCTCTTCGGCCCGGCTTGGCACAGTGTGTGCGATGACTCACACCCGCTGCGGGCCTTGGCGGGCCGCAAGCCCGGATCCAGGTGGGGTCTGCACCTGGGCTTTCGGCGCCGACACAACGTGGGTGCGGGCCGGCCGTCGCGTCAGGCCGGGGCGTAGGCCAGGCGCACGTAGATGGGGGCGAAGGCCTCGGCCTGGGTGATCTCGAGCAGCCTCTCGCGTGCGAGCTCGAGCATCGCGATGAAGGTGACCACCAGCACCTGCGGGCCGCGCTGCGGCTCGAACAGCTCCTGGAACTCGACGAAGCGGCGGTTCTGCAGCGTGCGCAGCAGCAGGCTCATGTGCTCGCGCACCGACAGCTCCTCGCGCGAGATGCGGTGGTGCTGGGTCAGCTTGGCGCGCTTGAGCACATCGGCCCAGGCACTGCGCAGCTCGTCGAGGCCGACGTCCGGGAAGCGCTGCACCAGCGCCTGTTCCACCGTGACCTGCACGCGCAGGAAATCGCGCCCCAGCACCGGCAGCTCGTCGATGCGGGCGGCG
>DAOLLE010000321.1:0-4454 GCA_035331205.1 Burkholderiaceae bacterium | reverse complement strand
GCACGAGCCAACGCACTGGATGCCAGCGCCGACCATGCCTGATGTGGCCTAACGCCAGCTTAAGTGGCGGCCGTAGGCCGTCCGCTTGAAGCGACAGTTAGGCATCAGCGGCGGAAAGAGAGGAAGACATGCGGATGTACAGCGAAGCCCAAAGCTACGAAGACTGGATGAATGACATGGCGATGGACGACAGCAAGCCGGC
Organism: Burkholderiaceae bacterium; assembly: GCA_035331205.1. Taxonomy (GTDB): domain Bacteria; phylum Pseudomonadota; class Gammaproteobacteria; order Burkholderiales; family Burkholderiaceae_C; genus Sphaerotilus. The sequence goes on along the minus strand of DAOLLE010000321.1, from coordinate 4,252 downwards.
GCGCGGGTGGCATGCAAAGTGGCAAACGCGCTGCGATTGCTGCGGGCGGTTTGTGTTGCCGGGTTTGCCTGGGTCTTCATGGGTGCATGTGCCCGACTCGCATGTGAGCGCAGGAGACGACCGCGAACGTTGCGCCGCGTGCACCAAGAAACGCGGGCCAGCCAAGGCGATGCCCGGCTACGTCGAGCACTTGGTTCAGGGCGTGGTTCCTGATGCCTAAGGCTAGGTTAAGCGGCGGCCGTAGGCCGTCCGCTTGAAGCGACAGTTAGGCATTACCGAGAGGACAGACGAATGAGCATTGTGACGACGCGCGCCCAGCGCCGTGAACTGGAAAGACAGAACGCCAAGATGCCGCGCGAACTGTGTGAAGTGCCGCGCAATGAATGGCCGCTGGAGTACCAGCACGGGCCAATCTCGCGCGTGTGGCGCTCGCGGGATTTTCTGGTAGAGGAATACACCGAGCCGGCCCCGGTGCTGGTGAGGCTGTCGGTGTTGCGCACCACACTGGACCCGAAGACCGGACGCTGGGTGGACGGCATCACCTGGGACGAGTTGCAGGTGATCAAGGCCGAGTGCGGTTATGGCGACATGGACGCGCTGGAGTTGTACCCGATGGCCGCTGACGTGGTGAACGTGGCAAACCTGCGACACCTTTGGGTGATGCGTGAACCTGTGGCCTTTGCCTGGCGCAAGTGCAGCCAGTAATGCCTAACTAGCTTTATCCGACACGTGCAAGGTCTGGCACCGCCATAGCCAAGGCCACTGGTGAGGCGATATGAACTACTTCGAGCACCACATCGGCGACTACGACGAGGCGACCGCGCACCTCACGGCATGCGAGGACGGCATCTACAGCCGCCTGATTCGCAAGTACTACGCGACCGAGCGACCGCTGATCGCCGACATCGCGAAGCTGCAACGCTTGGTGCGCGCGAATTCACGCGCGGAGAAGCAGGCCGTCGTTGACGTGCTTGAAGAGTTCTTCCACCTCGAGGACGACGGCTGGCATCAGGACAGATGCGACGAGGTGATTGCCGCGTATCTGGCTGGCGAGCCGGAGCGCGAGGTGAAGAAGGCGAACGAGGACAACCGCCTGAAGCGCCACCGCGAGGAACGTGCGCGGCTGTTCAAGTCGCTGACGGACGCCGGCCAGCATGCTCCCTGGAACGTCGGCATGGCCGAGCTCCGAGAGCTCGTGAAACGGGTAACCGCAACGGGACCAAAAACGGACCCGCCGCCGTTACCTGAAACGGCACATGCAACGCCTGCAACGGCTACCCAGGAGCCAGGAACCATTCCCCATACACCATCCACCAGAGAAGAGAGTAAGGTGGAGGAATCTCGGAGAGTGTCAGACCCGGCCGCGATCTGCCTCGCGCTGAAGCGAGCCGGCATTGCGGGCGTGAACCCCGGGCACATGACCCTGATCACGCTGCTTGACGCCGGGGCAACCGAAGCCGAATTCCTTGGCGCCGTCGATGCTGCCAAGGGAAAGCGCGACGCGTTCACCTACGTCCTGAGCGTGGTCAAGGGCCGTCGCGAAGACGCCGCCAAGACCGCGCAGTTGATCCATCGCGGCCCGATGGCCACCGACGCACCACCACCCGGACGACGCACCGCCGTCGACCGCCAGATCGCCACCATGAACGCCCTCACGGGCCAGGACCGAAGCCATGGACCAGCCCCTGCAGCCGACCACGCCAACGTCGTCGATGTCGATGCCCGTGTTGTCCCCTGACGGCACGCCGGTACCGACCCGATGGGTCGAAGACCTGTTCGCCCGCCTGGCGGCCATCCTCGGCGGCTCGATGTCGAACGTCTACGCCAGCGCGGACCCCGACCGCGTGAAGGCGGCATGGGCCGAGGCCCTGGCGGGCTTCAGCGCCGAGGAGGTCCGCCGCGGGCTGGCAGCCACGCGCACGCGCAAGTTCGCGCCGAACCTGCCCGAGTTCCTGCACCTGTGCCGGCCTGCACTCGACCCCGAGGTCGCGTGGATCGAGGCCGAGCAGGGCATGGCCAGCCACGCCAAGGGCGAGCGCTTCGCTTGGTCGCACCCGGCGGTGTACTGGGCCGGGCGCCAGTTCAGCTTCGAGCTGCGCAGCAGCAGCTACGAGCAGTGCCGCAAGCGCTGGACAGCAGCACTCGCCGCCGAGTTCGCGAAGGGTGCATGGGCCGCGCCGCCGGACCCGACGCAGCGCCGTATCGCCGCGCCCGAGCAGCAGACGTTCAACCCCGAGCTTGCAGCGCAGGCTCGCGAGAAGCTGCGCGAGCTGCGCCGAAAGATGACCGGCTACTCGACGCCGCAGGAGCAGGAAGCCGCGCTGCAGCGTGCCGAGGACCAGGCATTGCAGCAGGAGGTGGAGCCGTGATGCCCGCCGTTGAGACCGCGCGCGCCCGCGCGTTTTCGGCCCCGGTGCAGGCTTGCATGGGCGGCTGGTGCGAGAAGCGCGACCACTGCCCGCACTTCCACGCCGCGGATCGGCGGCAGCCTGCCGAGCGGCTGTGCGTGCCCGGTTCCGATGGCGTCGGCGTCAAGCGTCCCGTCGTGATTCATCGCCCCGTCGGGGCCTGGGAGGAGAGCCATGCATCCGCGCAATGAGCGGGAGGCGCACCGCGCCTTCGTCGAGTCGTGCCCGCCGTGCTCGGGCCACTGCCTGCAGGGCCGGCGCTGCCCGGCCAACGTGCCACGCGATCCGAGCGCGATGCGCTGGGTGCTGGTGGCGGTTGTGGCCTTCTGGGGCGGCGTGGCTTGGCTCGTGAAATGGTGTGCGACGTGATCGTCCTTGGCATCGACATCGGCGTCACCGGCGCCCTGGCCGCGGTGGACGCGCGCGGCACCTGCAGCGTGGCGGACCTGCCGACGCTCGAGATCCCGGGCAAGCGCATGGTGCGCAGGCGCATCGACGCGCGCGGGCTGATGGAGCTGGTCCGCCAGTTCGTCCCGCCTGGCGAGGTGGCGCTGGCGCTCATCGAGGACGTGCACACGATGCCCGGCCGTGCCAACTCACCGCAGTCGCAGGGCTCGCTGATGCACTCGCGCGGCGTGGTCGAGACGGTGCTCGAGCTGGCGCGCCTCGACGTGCGTGCGGTGCAGCCTGCGACGTGGAAGCGCTGGTACGGGCTGATCGGCAGCGAGAAGGCCGACGGCATCGAGAAGGCCCGGGCGCTGTACCCGCTGGCCGCGCACCTGAAGCGGAAGAAGGACCACAACCGCGCCGACGCTCTGCTGCTGGCGCACTTCGGGCAGAGGACCATGACCTGATGACGGCACCGCGTATCGACTGGCCCAGGCTGCTGGGCGACATCGCCTACATGCTGGGCGAGCCCGACCCTGGCAATCCCGACGTGCGCGTCCCGTGCTCGCAGGAGCGCCTGGCGTCCGCGCTCGGCGTTGCGCGCGGCACGCTGCGCGGCTGGATGGACGGCAGCGAGCCCAAGCACGGCGACGGCGAGCGCCTGCTCGACCGCTGGGTTCGTCTCACCGGGAAGGCCCGGATCTTCGCGCCTGTCGATCGCCGCCCGCTGTCGGCACACGCGAGGTAGGTCCCGGGCTGGAAACCGCCCGCAGGCCTCGCTGACCATTCCACCGCACCGGACACCGCCGGTTCATCCCCACCACCCACCCGCAAAGGAGCGAAAGCCATGGGTCGATCCGCCTCGCAGCCCGTCCAGACGCCGGGAGCACCCGCACCGGACACCGCCGGTTCCGCCGACGACAGCACCACCGCGACGCAGGAGCAGGCCGCGTTGACCACCTCGACCGAAGCTGCTGCCGATCCCGACGCGCGGATCGCCGAGCTCGAGGCCCAGCTTGCGGCCCAGGCCGAAGAGAACGAGCGGCTGCGCGCCGCTGCTGCGTCCAGCCAGCCCAAGCTGCCGCAGGTGGTGTACGAGCCCAAGACGCCGCACGGCAAGGAGAAGCTGGCCGCCAGCGCCACGGGCAGCATGACGGTCGCCCAGGTGCAGCAGGCCATCGACGAGAAGCGGCTGCCCGAGCCGGTGACGAGCTACCTCTGCGTCGACGGCTACTACGCACGGCGGGCCTGAGCATGCTGCTGCGCCAGGCCCTGAGCCAGGAACGCACGGCGCACGGCGACGAACTGCTGCTGCCCGGCGCGCCGACGCGCGAGCAGATCGTGCGGTTCGAGGAGCTGCTGCTGCAGGCCGAGGCGCAGGGCCACGGCGTCGAGCTCGGCACGTGGCACCACTTCGCCGACGGCCTCGTGGCCCGGACGATCCTGATCCCGGCCGG
>DAOLLE010000320.1:0-4462 GCA_035331205.1 Burkholderiaceae bacterium | reverse complement strand
CCGGCCTGGGCGTAGATCGACGGCAGGAAGCCGATCACCGCCAGCCACTGGCTGGAGTAGACCGCGAAAGCCAGCGCCACCAGCCAGGGCCCGCGGCTGCCGAGCGTGTGCCGAAGCCGCAACGCCCATCCGCCGGGCGCCACCGTGGGGCCCTGCGGATGGCCCCGCGGGTCCGGTGGAACCCGGCGGGCCACCCACAGCGCCATCGCCGCGGTCCACAGCGCCAGGGCCCACCACCACAGCGACCAGCGCCCGGCCGCCATCACCCAGGGGCCGACCAGCAGCGCCAGCGCGGTGCCGCTGGGCATGTAGGCGCCCCAGAGGCCGAGGCGGCGGCTGAGGTGCTCACCCGGAACCAGCCGGCGGATCAGGCTGGGCGCGGGCAGCGTGGCGAGCAGGAAGCCGCAGCCCTCGGCCGCGCGCGCGGCCAGCAGCGCCTCGGGCGAGCCGGCGAAGCCGCCCAGCGCGCTGGCCGCCGCCAGGATCGCCAGCCCCGCCAGCACGCTGCGGCGCAGGCCGATGCCGTCGGCCATCAGCCCCAGCAGCAGCCCCAGGCTCATGCCGGCGAGCTGCACCAGCGAGAGCAGGAAACCCGCCTGAACCAGCGACACACCCAGCGCCTCGCGCAGCAGCGGCAGCGCCGGCGGCAGCTTGCCCACGTGCAGTGCCGCGGTGACGCCGGCCAGGATGACCAGCAGCTCGGGCGGCAGGCCGCGCCTCATCCGAAATCGTGCCCCACCGCCCAGACCGCGGCCTCCACGCGCGAGCGGAACTGCAGCTTGCGCAGCAGGTTGCGGATGTGGACCTTGACGGTGCTTTCCATGATGTCCAACTCGCGGCCGATCAGCTTGTTGGACATGCCCGCGGCCAGGCACTTCAGGATCGCCGCCTCGCGCTCGGTCAGGTTGGCCTTGCTGCGCCGCTCGCTGGCGCCCTCCTCGCGCAGCGCGGTGGCCAGCAGGCTCATCAGCTCGGGGCTGATGGCGTTCTTGCCCTCCATCGCCGCGCCGATCATGCGCAGGATGTCGGCCGGGTCGTTGTCCTTGAGGATGTAGCCGTCCGAGCCGGCGCGGATCGCCGCCATCAGGTCGTCGGCCGAGTTGGACACCGTCAGCAGGATGATGCGCGCGTCCACGCCCAGGTCGCGCATCGTGCGCAGCGTCTCCAACCCGTCGATGCCCTTCATGTTCAGGTCGAGCAGGATCAGGTCGGGGTCGTGGCGGCGTGCCAGCTCGATGCCCTCCTGGCCGCCGGCGGCCTCGCCGACCACCTCATAGCCGTCTTCCAGCTCCAGCAGCTGCCGCACCCCGCGGCGAAACAGCGGGTGGTCGTCGATGATCAGCACGCGGATCGCGTCGGGCATGCAGGGCCTCCGGTCATGGCTGCGCATCCTCGCACAGCGGCGGGCGAGGCAGGGTGATCCACCGCGTCACTCCAGCTCGGGCACCGCCTGGCGCACCTTCTGCGGCAGGAACTGCAGCGTGATGCGGGTGCCCTGGCCCGGCGTGGAGGCAATGTCCAGCTGGCCGGCCAGGATCATCGCGCGGTCGTTCATGATGTTGACGCCGAAGTGGTGGGTGGGCGTGCGCCCGGGGTCGAAGCCGCGGCCGTTGTCCTCGACGCGCACCGTCACCGCCTGGAAGGCATCCACCGAGACGGCGACGCTGGCAGCGCTGGCCTGGGCGTGACGCTCGATGTTCGACAGCGCCTCGCGCACGATGCGCAGCACGTGCAGCTCCTCGTTGGCCGACAGCACGATGCCCGACAGCGAATTGCTCAGCCGCACCGCGAAGCCCAGCTTCTGCGAGAACTCGGCCACCGTCTCGTGCAGCGCCACATTGAGCCCGCGCTCGTCCACCCGCAGGCGGAAGGTGACGATCAGCTCGCGCAGCTCGCGGTAGGCGCCCGCCAGGCCCTGCTTGAGTTCGTCGGCGATGGCCCGTGGGTCGCGCCCCTGGTCGAGGCACTTCTCCAGCCGCGCGACCTGGATCTTCAGGTAGGACAGCGACTGGGCGATCGAGTCGTGCAGCTCGCGCGCGATCACCGAGCGCTCCTCCATCACCGCCAGGCGGTGCTTCTCCTCGGCGCGGCGCATGCTGATCAGTGCGTTGGAGACGTGGTGGCCCACCGTCTCGATGATGCGCAGCTTTTCCAGCGGCAGCGGCGCGGCATCGGCCTTGAGCACCGGCAGCACGCCGTGCACATGATCGCCGTCGCCCAGCGGCACGACGATCATCTCGGCCTGGCCGTCCGCGCCGCCCGCCATGTCGGTCGCGGCGCCGACGCCCTGTACCAGCAGCGGGTGCTGGGCGGTGCGGAAGCACTGCTCGCAGTCGCGCCGCCCGCAGAGCTGGCGCCGCTCGTCGGCGCCGAGGTCGCCGGCGATCGGGTGCGCCGGCAGCTGGTGGTTTTCGCTCACGCAGATCATGCTGTGGCCGAGCTCCAGCGCACCCTCCACTTCGCGCAGCACCTCCTGCACCCGGTCGAGCGTCAGGTCACTGGCCGAGAGCTTCTGGCTCACGCGGTAGAGCAGCTCGAGCGATTCGTTGGTGCGCTGCAGCGCCTGGGTCTTCTCCTCGACCTTGTCCTCCAGGTGCGCGTACATCGTCGCGATCTCCCCGACCATCGCGTTGAAGGCCTGGCCCAGGCGGCCCAGCTCGTCGTCGCTGACGTGCGCCACGCGCGCCGAGAACGAGCCCTGGCGCACGGTCTTGGCCGCGTGCAGCAGCTGCGCCAGCGGCAGCACCAGCTGGCGGCGCAGCATCCAGATCGTCAGCAGGCTGACCACCACGATGCAGCCCAGCAGGCCGAGCTGGGCCAGGCGCAGCCAGCGCGCCTTTTCCTCCAGCTCGTGCTCGATGAGCTGCACCACGCGGTCGATCTGGTCGACGAAATGCGGAATCTCGATGGCCATCTGCGCCAGCGCGGCATCCTCGCCGCGCACCGCGGCCAGCTCCAGGTCGCGCACCTGGGTGTTCCAGCGCTGCAGCAGGCCCTGCACCTCGCGCAGCGAGGGCGACTCGCTGCGCGACTTGGTCCGCACGAAGCGCTCCAGCCCGAGCAGGCGGCGCTCGAAGACCTTGATCGTGTCCAGCGCCTGATCGCGCCGCTGCGGCTGCAGCACCTCGCTGAGCGTGCGAAAGCTCAGAAAGCGCAGCGAGCCGGAGACGTTGACGGCGTTGGCGCGCCCGCTGATGTCGTCGGCAATCACCGCCGAAATGACGATCGAGCCCAGTGACAGCAACGCCAGCACGCTCATGGCCAGCGCGGTGCGCACCAGCACGGAATCGCGCAGGGCGTGCCGTATGGTGGGAAAGATACGTTTCATCCGCAGTCGGAGGGCTTAGGGGGAGTCACTTTCGGCGTAGTTCGAGTGACCGGGATCCGGCCTCGAACCACCGACATCCCCTGACTGTACGAGGGATGCGGGGAAGGTCCAGTTACCACTTTAGGCGTAGATCAAGCAGCCACCCCATCGCGCGAAGGGGCTTGGCCGGGGGCGTGGAAACCCTAGCATTCCTTCAGTGCCCGCCGTGGCCGTGCCTCCCTTTCGGGAGCCGGTGCATCGCGGCAGAGGACGAACGGAGCCTGCGACATGAACATTTCCAGCGTCATCGTCATCCCCCAGCCGGAACGCGCCGCCGAGGTGGCGGACGATCTGCAGCGGATCGACGGCGTCGAGGTGGCCGCCGTGTCGCCGGAGGGAAAGATCATCGCCACGATCGAGGCCGACGGGGACCGTGAGACCGTCGAGACCTACGAAACGATTGCCGGACTGGCCAGGGTGCTGTCCGTCGCGATGGTCTACCACCAAAAGGAAGACGAACCCGATGCCGAGCTCTCTGTCGCGGCCTGAGCCCCGACAGACAGACGCCTTGACCCCCAGGAGAATCGAGATGTCCGAAATTGCTTTGAAGCGCCGCGATTTCATCAAGAGCCAGGCCGTGGCCGCGGCCGCCACGTCGGCGGGCATGGTCATACCGATCCACGCCGCGGCGCAGGCGCGCGGGGGCGACGGTGTGCGCTGGGACAAGGGCGTGTGCCGCTACTGCGGCACCGGCTGCGGCGTGCTGGTGGGCACCAAGGACGGCCGCGTGGTGGCCACCCAGGGCGACCCGGACGCGCCGGTCAACAAGGGCCTGAACTGCGTCAAGGGCTACTTCCTGGCCAAGATCATGTACGGCCAGGACCGGCTGACCAAGCCGCTGCTGCGCATGAAGGACGGCAAGTTCGACAAGAACGGCGAGTTCGCCCCCATCAGCTGGGACCAGGCCTTCGACCTGATGGCCGAGAAGGTCAAGACCACGCTGAAGGACCCGAACCAGGGCGCTCGCGGCGTGTGCATGTTCGGCTCCGGCCAGTGGACCGTCTTCGAAGGCTACGCCGCCACCAAGCTGATGAAGGCCGGCCTGCGCAGCAACAGCATCGACCCGAACGCGCGGCACTGCATGGCCAGCGCGGT
>DAOLLE010000319.1:0-4517 GCA_035331205.1 Burkholderiaceae bacterium | reverse complement strand
TCTCGCTGTGGGGCTCGCTGCTGAAGTTCCGCCGCGAGTTCGACCAGTACATCAACCTGCGCCCCGCGCGCCTGTTCGCCGGTGTGCCCTGCCCGCTGGCCAACAAGAAGCCCGGCGACATCGACATGATGATCGTGCGCGAGAACACCGAGGGCGAATACACCAAGCTCGGCGGCATCATGTTCGAGGGCACGGACCGCGAGCTGGTGATCCAGGAATCGGTCTTCAGCCGCCACGGCAGCCAGCGCGTGCTCAAGTACGCCTACGAGCTGGCCAAGCAGCGCGCGCGCAAGCACCTGACCGTGGCCACCAAGAGCAACGGCATCGCGATCTCGATGCCCTGGTGGGACGCGCTGGCCAGCGAGGTGGGCCGCGACTACCCCGAGGTGACGGTGGACAAGCAGCACATCGACATCCTCACCGCCCGCTTCGTGCTGCACCCGCAGCGCTTCGACGTGGTGGTGGCGACCAATCTCTTCGGCGACATCCTCAGCGACCTGGGCCCGGCCTGCACCGGCACCATCGGCCTGGCACCGTCGGCCAACCTCAACCCCGAGCGCCACTTCCCCAGCCTGTTCGAGCCGGTGCACGGCTCGGCGCCGGACATCTACGGCCAAAACATCGCCAACCCGATCGCGATGATCTGGTCGGCCGCGCTGATGCTGGACTTCCTGGGCGAGCGCGAGGGCCACGACGCGATCGTGCGCGCCATCGAGCAGGTGCTGGTCGACGGCCCGCGCACGCCGGACCTGGGCGGCAGCGCCAGCACCACCGAGATGGGCCAGGCGATCGCCGCGCGGGTCGCGGCGGGAGCCTGACCGTGGCCACCGCGAACACCCGCCGCCGGCTGGTCGCGTCGTTCGGCCTCTGCGGCCTCGGCCTGCTGCCGCAGCTCGCCCAGGCCCACGGCGCCAAGGCGGGCGACATCGCGGTCAATCACCCCTACGCCCCGCCGACGCCGCCTGGCGCGACCACCGGCGCGGTGTACTTCCGAGGCCTGCGCAACCGGGGCGGCGCGCCGGACCGGCTGATCGCGGCCGAGACGCCCGCGGCCGAGCGCGTCGAGCTGCACGAGATGTGGCTGGAGGGCGACGTGATGCGCATGCGCGCGCAACCGGCCATCGAGCTGCCCGCGGGCGCCGAAGTGCCGGCGCGCCACGGCCAGCGCTGGCACCTGATGCTGCTGGGGCTGAAGGCGCCGCTGAAGCTGGGCGACCGCTTCCCGCTGCGGCTGCAGTTCGAACGCGGCGGGCGCGTCGAGGTCACGGTCTGGGTCCAGACGCCCCGCGGCTCGGAGGCCGCCGAGAAAGACGAGCACCGGCACTGAGCCGAGAACGGCGCCGGCCCCGGCGCTGGCGCCCGGAGGCTCAGCCTCGGGCGCGCGCCACCGCGTCCTTCGCGGCCAGGTGCGCGAAGACCAGGCCCGGGCCGATCGTGATGCCCGGCGCCGGGTAGACGCCGCCCATCGCGGACTGCATGTCGTTGCCCACCGCGTAGAGGCCGGGGATGACGCGGCCGGCGGCGTCCAGGCTGCGGGCGGCGGCGTCGGTCTTGAGGCCGCGCGCGGCGCCGATGTCCCCCGGGTAGAGCCGCAGCGCGTAGAACGGCGCCTTGGCCACCGGTCCGAGGCTGGGGTTGGGCCCTGTCCAGGTCGCGTCGCCGTTGGCGCGCTGGTAGGCGGTGCTGCCGCGGCCGAAGTCGGGGTCGATGCCGTCGGGCCAGTGGCGGTTGAAGCGCTCGATCGTCGCGGTCAGGTTCTGCTCCGGCAGGCCGAGCTTGCCGGCCAGCTCGCCGACCGAGCCGGCCGCCGTGACGTAGCCATCGGCCAGCGCCGCCGCCAGCCCCATGCCCTTGGGGCGCACCATGCCCAGGCCGTACTTGCGCAGCCCTTCGGCGTCGGTGATCAGGAAGGACGGGATGCCGGGCTTGCCGGCCTGGAACTGGTGCGCCTGCATCGCCAGCCCGTAGAGGTGGTACGAGGTGGACTCGTTCAGGTAGCGCCGGCCCTCGCCGTCCACCGTGACCGTGCCGGGCTTGGCGCGGTCGAAGACGAAATGCGGGAAGGACGCGGTGCTGCCGTCCGGCCGCTGGCGCAGCGACACCGGCGCCCAGAAGGCCGGGCTCATCTGGCCCCCGCCATAGACCGCGCCCACCGCCTCGGCCAGGTCGTGCGCGGCGCCGGTGTGGCCGGGCGCCCCCGGGCACCAGGTGGCCGACAGCGCGGGGCCGAACTGCTCGGCGCGGCGCTTCGGGTGGCGGTTGAAGCCGCCGGTGCCCAGAATCACGCCGCCCTTCACGGCGATGCGCTGGGTCTTGCCGCCCTGCGTCAGCGTCAGCCCGGTGATCGCGCCGCTGGCCGGATCGCGCTCCAGCGCGCTGGCCTGGGTCTGCATCAGCAGCGTCACGCCGCGCTCCTTGATCGACAGCAGCAGCCGGCCGATCAGCGCGTTGCCCATCAGCAGCCGCGTGCCGCGCGGGTGGCGCAGGCGGTCGCTGAGGTGCCGCAGCATCAGGCGGGTGACGTAGGCCGCCGACTTGAACGACTTGGACCAGCCCAGCATGTGCGGGATGTCGTCGCGGTCCACCATCATCCCGCCGAGCACCAGGAACTCGGGGATGGGCGGGCGCACCAGCGCGAAGTGCTCGCCCAGCAGCCGGCCGTCGAAGGGCAGCGGCTCCAGCGCCCGGCCGCAGAGCGTCGAGCCCTCCAGCTCGGAGAGGTAGTCGGGGTGGAAGGGCCGGATGCGGTACTTGAGGTGCGAGTGCTTCTCGATGGTGGCCACCGCCTCCGGGCCGTGCATCAGCAGGGCCTCGCGCAGCGCGGGGTCGGAGCGCTCACCCACCGCGGCGTCCAGGAAGCGGCGGGCGTCGTTCAGGCTGTCCTGCGCATTGACCTGCGGCGCCAGGTGCGTGCCCGGCACCCAGGTCGTGCCGGCGGAGTAGGCCGTCGTGCCGCCGACGTATTCGGTGGACTCGACCAGCAGCACCTTCGCCCCGGCGATGGCGGCGAAGACCGCGGCGGACATGCCAGCGCCGCCGGCACCCAACACGACGACGTCAAACGCAGCCCCATCGGGCAGGGATTCCAGGCGGGCAGGGAAAGTCGGTGCGGCAGCAGGCATGGTCAATCTCTCGGGGTGAGATCGACATCATATGGAATTGCATTCCAGTTTGAAAGACTATCCCGCTCGATGATCTTCAGCAGGTGACGAGGCCGAACTCTTCGGGCGCGAGGCGCTCCTTCGCCGCGGCGCGGAACTCGCTGGGCGTGCGGCCGGTGTGCTTCTTGAAGAAGCGACCGAAGTAGGCCTCGTCGGCAAAGCCCAGCAGCGCGGCGATCTGCTTGACGCCGAGGATCGAGTAGACGAGCTCGCGCTCGGCCTCGTGCAGCACGCGGGCGTTGATGGCGTCCAGCGCCGAGTGGCCGAGCAGCTCGCGGCACAGGCGCGAGAGCTGCCCGGCGGTGATGCCCAGCGCCTCGGCGTAGCGCTCCACCGGCCAGCGCTCGGCGTAGTGCTCGTCCACCAGCGCGCGGAAGCGCTCCACCTGCGCGGCCTTGCGCGGGCGGGCGCCGGGCTCGCCGCCGCCCTCGGCGCCCAGCGCATCGACCAGCCGGGCGATCTGCACGAACAGCGCCATCAGCAGCGCCGAGCCGGCCGCCACCTCGCCGCGGGTGTGCAGGCGCGTCTCGCGGGCGATGGCCTCGAACAGCGGCATCAGCGCCGGGCTGTGGCGCTGCGCGGGCGGCACGTGCAGCACCAGCGGGCGGCGCAGGTGCGGCAGCAGCGCCGGGGCGCCCACCGCGCAGAGCGACTCCAGCGGCCCCTGCGCGGCGGTGACCACCGGCCCGTCCACGCTGGGGCGGAAGTGGAAGCCGTGCACGTGCCGTGAGGGGATGACGATCAGCGCCGGCGGCTCGATCTCCCAGCGCGCGCCGTCGATGAAGACCTCGCCGCCGCCCTCGGTGACGAAGAGCAGCTGGATCAGCCCGTCGTGGATGTGCGGCGCGATCTCGTACTGGTAGAGCGACGAGCGCTCCGGGATGTGCTCCACCTGGACCATGTCCATCCAGCCCGGCGGCTGGTCGTCGCCATAGAGCACGTAGGCCGGGATCGAGCGGGCCGAGCCGCCCGCGCGGTCCGCGCGGTCCACGCCGTTGGCGGTCGACCCGTTGGGGCGGGTTTTTCCGGGTTGGTCCATGCACGAATTGTCCGGGTCATCGCCGCGTTTGTCGATTGTGGAAAGAGATTCCGTTTTTCAGAATTCGGCCCCAACACGACGGCAAACGCCGCACCCCTCCGGACAAACCCGATGCCCTCCGATTCCACCCCCTCCTCCCACAGGCCTGAAATGTCTGGCTCGGCCCCCGACGTCCCCCGCTCGCACGCCTGGTTGGGGCTGGCCGACCGGACCGTGGTGGTCACCGGCGCGGCCAGCGGCATCGGCCTGGCGATCGCCACCGAACTGGCCACCGCCGGCGCCCGCGTCGCGCTGCTGGACCGCCAGGCCGACGCGGT
>DAOLLE010000318.1:0-4522 GCA_035331205.1 Burkholderiaceae bacterium | reverse complement strand
TCGACACCTGGGCCACCGTCGGCTCCTGCGCCCAGATCGGCAAGAACGTGCACCTGTCGGGCGGCGTGGGCATCGGCGGCGTGCTCGAGCCGCTGCAGGCCAACCCGACCATCATCGAAGACAACTGCTTCATCGGCGCGCGCTCCGAGGTGGTCGAAGGCGTCATCGTCGAGGAGAACTCGGTGCTGGGCATGGGCGTGTACGTCGGCCAGAGCACGCCGATCTTCGACCGCGCCACCGGCGAGATCTCCTACGGCCGCATCCCCAGCGGCTCGGTGGTGGTCAGTGGCAACCTGCCGAAGAAGGCCGCCAACGGCGCCGACTACAGCCTGTACGCCGCCGTCATCGTCAAGCGCGTGGACGCGCAGACGCGCTCCAAGACCAGCATCAACGACCTGCTGCGCGACTGAGGATCCCCGCGGGCTGGCGTCAGGGCCGGCCCGCAGTGAGACTCGGATGCGAACCAGCGACGACAAAGCAAGGGGAACTGCACGATGAGCGCCACGCCGGGCAAGAACATGGAGCGCATCCTGCGCCTGATGGCCGACAAGCGCGCCTCGGACATCTTCCTGTCGGCGAACATGCCGGTGCTCATCAAGATCAACGGCCAGATCCTGCAGCTCACGCAGGAGCAGCTGGGCGCCAACCAACCCCGCCAGCTGATCGCCGAGCTGCTCACGCCCAGCCAGCTCTCCGAGCTCGACGACAGCGGCGAGCTCAACGTGGGCATCCCGCTGCCCGGGGTGGGCACCTTCCGGCTGTCGGCCTTCCGCCAGCGCGGCAGCATCGCGGCGGTGTTCCGCTGCATGCCCACCGACATCCCGGCGCTGGACACCCTGCACCTGCCCGACATGCTGGGCAACCTGGCGATGGCTCGGCGCGGCCTGATCCTGATGGTGGGCGCCACCGGCACCGGCAAGAGCACCACGCTGGCGTCGATGCTGCAGCACCGCAACCGCCACCAGGCCGGGCACATCCTGACGATCGAAGACCCGATCGAATTCATCTTCCCGAACCTGAAGTCGGTGGTGAACCAGCGCGAGGTCGGCCGCGACGTGCAGTCGCTGCAGATCGGCCTGAAGAACGCGATGCGCCAGGCACCGGATTGCATCTTCATCGGCGAGATCCGCGACCGCGAGACGATGAGCGCGGCGCTGTCCTATGCGCTGTCGGGGCACCTGGTGCTCTCGACGATGCACGCCAACAACAGCCACCACGCGCTCAACCGCATCCTGTCGTTCTACACGCCCGAGTCGCGCCCGGCCATGCTGTCGGACCTCGCCTCGGGCCTGAAGGCCGTCATCTCGCAGCGCCTGCTGCGCTCCACCCGCGGCGGGCGCGTGCCGGCCGCCGAGGTGCTGCTCAACACCCAGCTGATCTCCGAGCTGATCGACCAGGGCAACTTCGCCGGCGTCAAGGATGCGATGGAGCGCTCGATCGCCGAGGGCTCGCAGACTTTCGAGCAGGACATCGCCCGCCTGGTCACCGAAGGCATCGTGACCCGCGACGAGGGCCTGTCCCACGCCGATTCACCCACCAACCTGCTCTGGCGCCTGCAAAACGACGGCGCCCCGACCAAGCGCCAGGCCGACGCCGAGCAGGAGGCCGCCCCTGGCCCCTCCTTCACCGAGATCACGCTGGACGTGCACGCCCCGGCGACCGACAAGCCGCGCGGTCGCGCCACCCTCACCCGCATCGGCAGCTGAAGCTGTGCCCTCCCCGGGCGTGGCGCCGCCCGGGTCGCCCACGCAGCGGGCCGCAAGCCCCGACCGCCCCCCTTCTTCGATGGACCACGCCACCCTTTCCCTGCTCGAGCAATTGATCGCGCGCCGCTCGATCACGCCCGATGACGCCGGCTGCCAGGCCCTGATCGCCAGCCGCCTGGCTCCGCTGGGCTTCGACTGCCACCCCCTGCCCTTCGGTCCGGCCGACGGCGTCGTCAGCAACCTCTGGGCGGTGCGCGCCGGCCGCCGCGAGGGCCCGACGCTGGTCTTCGCCGGCCACACCGACGTGGTGCCCACCGGCCCGCTGGATCAGTGGCACTCCGACCCCTTCGTGCCCACGCACCGCGACGGGCGCCTGTACGGGCGCGGCGCGGCGGACATGAAGGCCTCGCTGGCCGCGATGGTCGTGGCCGTCGAGGAATTCGTCGCCGCGCATCCGGACCACGCCGGGCGCATCGCCTTCCTGCTCACCAGCGACGAGGAAGGCCCCTCGGTGGATGGCACGGTCAAGGTCTGCGAGTGGCTGACGCTGCGCGGCGAGCGGCTGGACGCCTGCATCGTCGGCGAGCCGACTTCGGTGCAGCACCTGGGCGACATGATCAAGAACGGCCGGCGCGGCTCGCTGTCCGGGCGCCTGACCGTCAAGGGCATCCAGGGCCACATCGCCTACCCCGACCTGGCGCGCAACCCGATCCACCAGGCCCTGCCGGCCCTGGCCGAGCTGGCCGCGCTGCGCTGGGATGCGGGCAACGACCACTTTCCGCCCACCGCCTGGCAGATCTCGAACGCCCACGCCGGCACCGGCGCAACCAACGTGATCCCCGGTGACTTCGTGGTGGACTTCAACTTCCGCTTCAGCACCGAGTCGACGCCCGAGGGGCTGCAGGCCCGCGTCGAGGAGGTCCTGCGCCGCCACGGGCTGGACTTCCACATCGCCTGGAGCCTGAGCGGGCGCCCCTTCCTGACCCGCCCGGGTCGGCTGCTGGAGGCGCTGTCCGCCGCCATCCAGACCACCACGGGCCGGCACGCCGAGCTGTCCACCTCCGGCGGCACCTCGGATGGGCGCTTCATCGCACAGATCTGCCCCGAGGTGGTCGAGTTCGGGCCGCTGAACGCGACCATCCACAAGATCGACGAGCACGGCGAGGTGGCCGACCTCGGCCCGCTCAAGGCGATCTACCGCCGCACGCTGGAAGGAATCCTCGCATGATCGCTGCCGATCCGCCCACCCTGCCGCCGCTGGAGGTGGACCTCGCCCTGCCGGATGCGCCAGTGGCGCCAGCCGCTGAAGGCAGCGTGCTCGCCCTGGTCGAAGCGATGGCGCGGCGGCTCGACGAGGCGGGCGTGGCCTTCGGCCACGGCACCACCAACGCGCTCGACGAGGCCGCTTGGCTGACGCTGTGGGCACTGGGCCTGCCGCTCGATGCACTCGACGAGGTGGCCGACGCGCCGGTGGCCCCCGAGCGGGCCGACAAGGTGCGCGGCGTGATCGAGCAGCGCATCCGCAGCCGCCAGCCGGCGGCGTACATCACCCGCGAGGCCTGGCTGCAGGGCGTGCCCTTCTACGTCGACGAGCGCGCCATCGTGCCGCGCTCTTTCATCGCCGAGCTGCTCGGCGATCCCGAGACGGGCCAACAGCTCGACGCCTGGCTGAGCGACGAAACCCACCACGTGCTCGACCTGTGCACCGGCAACGGCAGCCTGGCGGTGCTGGCGGCCATGGCCTTTCCGCAGATCGAGGTCGACGCGGCCGACATCTCCACCGCCGCGCTGGACGTCGCGCGCATCAACGTACAGCGCCACGGCCTGGCCGAACGCATCCAGCTGATCGTCAGCGACGGGCTGACGCAGCTGCCGCACTGCTACGACCTCATCCTGTGCAACCCGCCCTACGTCAACGCGGCGTCGATGGCGGTGCTGCCGCAGGAATACCGCGCCGAGCCCGAACTGGCGCTGGCCGGCGGGCTGGACGGCATGGACTTCGTGCGCCGCCTGCTGCGCGATGCTCCCGCACGCATGACGCCAAAGGCGGTGCTGCTGCTGGAAATCGGCAACGAGCGCGGGCACTTCGAGGCCGCCTTCCCCCGCCTCGAAGCCGTCTGGCTCGAAACCAGCGCCGGCAGCAACCAGGTGCTGCTGCTCACCCGCGACGCGCTGCTGCGCGGCCTGCCGTCGCGGGCCTGAGGCCCCCGCCCCCCGTCCGACCGGTCTGTCGGGCGCGCCCCGCGCGCCAACCATTTCACCTGATGAGAACCGATTTCACCCCGCTTCCCGGGGTATCGGCTTATTTTCCGGCGTTCTGACAATACCCTGACATATTGGCGATTGCGCCACGGCACCGCAGCAATTCAGGGTATTACCGATCTGATCCGCATCAGGCAAGCGCGAATTTGCCAGGAATCCCGCCCATTAAAATGGGGACTTACCCGTTTCGAGAATCTGTTCGCGCAGACAAACTCCCCATGAGTGCCGAAATTTATGGCCGGATCAAGGCCAACCCGAAATTCCAGGCGCTGGTGCAAACGCGCAGCCGCTACGCCTGGATGCTGTCGCTGACCGTGCTGGTGATCTTCTACGGCTTCATCCTGCTGGTGGCCTTCAACCCGGCGCTGATGGCCACTCGGCTGGGCGAGGGCTCGCTGGTCACGCTCGGCCCGGTCGTCATCCTGTCGATGTTCGTGCTGTTCTGGGTGCTCACCGCGCTGTATGTCAAGCGCGCCAACGGCGAATTCGACGAACTGAACCGCGCCATCCTGCAAGACGCCGAAAAGGGAGCCAAGCGATGAACCGCCTGATCC
>DAOLLE010000317.1:0-4532 GCA_035331205.1 Burkholderiaceae bacterium | reverse complement strand
GCGTCAGGCTGCCCCAGAAGCGCGCCGCGGCGCGTTCGATGCGCGCCAGCGGCCGGGCCGGGCCGCCGTGCACGCAGGCGCTGGCCGGCTGGTCCAGCGGCCAGAGCGGGAAGAGCTCTTCCCGCCAGCCGAGGATCAGCCCCTCGCGGTGCAGCCGGCGGTGCAGCCTGTCGAAGCCCGTGCCGAGCGCATCGGCCGTGCCTTCCAGCACCAGCGTGCCGTCGGCGGCGAGTCGCGCGGCCAGTTCGCCGCTCGGGGAGCGTCGGTCGGGCAGCAGCTCGAGCAGGACGCCCACATGCTCGCGCGCGACGCTGCCGGCGGGCACCGGCGCGCCACCGGGTGCGGCCAGGCCCCAGGGCAGCCGCCGGGCCGGGTCGTCGTCACGCGCTTGGTCGAGGCAGGCCCAGCGATGGGCGGTGGGGGCCGGGGAGGGCGTCGTCATGGTGTCGGGCGGCGGATGTCAACGGTCGGCCAGCGGCCTGCTGTCGCCGGGCAGGGGGTGCTGGGCCCGCCAGCGCTGCACCGCCGCGGGGATGGCGTCGAGCTGGCCGAGCAGCTGGACGCCGTCGATGCCGCGCCGCAGCAGCGCCGCATGCGGCACGCCGGCCCAGAGTTCGACGGCGGGGTCGAGGCGGCGGCGCAGGTCGATCAGGCCGTCGGCGATCGCCCCCGCCGGTTGCGCAGCCGAGAAGCTGAGGGCCAGCACCTGCGCGCGCTGGCGCTGCGCTGCGAGCAGCAGGTCGTGCAGCGGGGTCTGCCGACCGAGGTTCAGCCGGTGGCAGCCCTCGACGGCGAACAGCGCCTCGGCCATCAGCAGGCCCAGGCCGTGCTGTTCGCCGGGCAGGGTGCTCAGCAGCACCCGCGGGCTCGCGAGCGGGTCGGCGGGCGGTGCGCTGAGCAGCGCGGCGCGCAGCATCGAATCGAGCAGCTCGCTGCACAGGTGCTCCTGGTAGATCTCGAGCTGGCCGCGCGCCCACGCGCTGCCGACCTCGGTGAGCAGGGGTACCGCCAGCTCGCTGACGAAGCGACCCAGGCCCAGGCGCAGCAGCGCCTGGCCGAGCGCGCCGCGCAGGGCCGGCGTGTCGTGGGTGCGCAGCTGGGCGAGCAGGGGCGCCACCGCGTCGGGGGCGGCCTCCGGAGCAGCCCGGTCGGCCGTCGCTGCGGTCACGGGCTGGGCGGCGCTGCCGTTCTGGCCGTCGCGCCCGGCAGCCCCCTCACCCAGGCGCAGCAACTCCGCCAGCGGCCGTGCCACGATGCGCCCAGGCCGGTGCCCGGCGTCGAGCAGACGGCGGATGTGGCGCAGCCGTTCGACCTGATCGGGCGGGTACAGCCGCTCACCCTGGGTGTCGCGCACCGGGTTCGGGAAGCCGTAGCGCCGCTCCCAGACCCGCAGCGTGTCCTTGCCGATGCCGATGTCGCGCTCGACCGCGGCGATGGGCCAGCCGGCGGGGAGAGGAGGTGCTGCGCGGTGGTTCATGGACGCTGGTATTTTGTCATGGACAACCGGTCGACGTTGGGCGGGTGGCGGCCCTCTCTCCGGCCGCCCTGCCGATCCACTGCCGGTCGGGAACTTTTCGGCCGCGGCCCTGTCACAGTCATCGTGCCATGCCGGACGGTCGTCCGGTGTGTTGGCAGCGGTTTTGAGCCGTGCAGCCGCCCGGGAGTCCGGGCTGTTCCCTCCGAAGCACCTCTCCTCCTCCTCCCTCCCTCCCTCGTTGGCTTCGGGGCGCTGCACGGCCTTCTTTCATTTCGGGCTGGGCCATGTGCCTGGCCCGTTGTCTTTGGGCAGCGCCATGCCGATGGCGAGCGGGCTGGCCGCCGCCGGCCGCCCCCAAAGCTCGGGGGATCCCGAAGGGACCGCGGAGGAATTCACCTAGAGTCGCACGGGGACGCCGTCCCCGGAGACCCGATGCCGCTCAATCCCCCGCTGACCGACTGGCATGGCCGCGTGGCCTGGATCGTCGGTGCCTCCAGTGGCATCGGCCGCGCGGTGGCGGCGCAGCTGGTGCAGGCCGGCGCGCGGGTGGTGGTCTCCGCGCGCGATCGCGAGGCGCTGGCGCGTTTCGTCGACATCTACCCCGGCGCGCTGGCCCTGCCGATCGACGTGAGTGACCGCGGCTCGGTGCTGGCCGCCCGCGACGAGATCGACGCCCGGGTGGGCCGTGTCGACCTGCTGCTGTTCTGCGTCGGCCACTACCGGCCGCTGCGCGCGGCGGACTTCGACCTCGACGAGATGCTGCGCCACCAGCAGGTCAACTACGTCGGCGCGCTGCACCTGCTCGATGCGGTGCTGCCCACGCTGCTCGCGCAGGGGGGCGGACACCTGAGCTTCGTCGCCAGCGTGGCCGGCTGGCGCGGCCTGCCTCTGGCGTTGGGCTACGGGCCGACCAAGGCGGCGCTGAACCACCTGGCCGAAGGGCTCTACCTCGATCTGCACGAGCGGGGCATCGGCGTGTCGGTGGTCAACCCGGGCTTCGTCGCGACGCCGCTGACCGCCGGCAACCGCTTTCACATGCCGGCGCTGATCCAGCCCGCGCAGGCGGCGCAGGCGATGCTGCGTGGCTGGGCGCGGGGGGAGTTCGACATCCACTACCCGAAGCGCTTCAGCCGCTGGCTGTGGTTGTTGCGGCGCCTGCCGCACCGCTGGTACTTCCCGCTGATGCGCCGGCTTACCGGCGGCTGAGGGCGTCGGTCATCGGCCGGTCAGTCGCCGCCGGACTCGCTGCGCTGGCCTTCGGTCAGGGTGTCGAGCTGGAAGCGCCCGCTCTTGTCGACCAGCCAGATGTCGGTGTAGACCACCTCGCCGAGTGTCTGTGGCACCGGGTAGGGGGCTGCGCGGCGGATCATCTGCACGATCCAGGGCATCACCTCCTTGGCCACCGCCGGCTCGCGGGTGATCGCCACCTGAAGCACCTGGCCACGGGCGTCCAGCGTGGTTTCCACCACCGCGATGGCATAAAGCAGCGGTGGCAGCTTGCCGCGCAGCACCTGCATCGGGTAGCTGAGGTAGAGGTGGCGGGCCGCGTCGACGCGGTAGGCCTTGGGCGACTCGGCCGCCGACATCGGCTGCTCGGGGGCGGGCAGTGGCACGGGCGGGGTGGCGAACTGGGCCAGCGCTGGCGCGGCGGGGAGGGCGCAGAGGCACAGGGCCGCGGCGAGGGCGGTGGTCAGGCGGCGCAGGGTCATGGCGGCACTCGGTGGCATTCGCATGGGTCAAATGTCGACCCCCGCGGCCGATGCTTGACGCGTGGCTGCGGGTTGCCAGCGGGCGCGGGCGTGCAGATTGCTCGCCGGTCTCAGCGCATCCAGCCCTTGCGGCGGAAGTAGATCAGCGGTGCGGCCACCGAGCAGAGCATCAGCGCCAGCGCGAAGGGGTAACCCCAGGGCTGCTCCAGCTCGGGCATGTACTTGAAGTTCATGCCGTAGATGCTGGCGATCAGGGTCGGCGGCAGCAGGGCCACGCTGGCCACCGAGAAGATCTTGATGATCTTGTTCTGGTTGATGTTGATGAAGCCGACCGTGGCGTCCATCAGGAAGTTGATCTTGTCGAACACGAAGGCGGTGTGCGAGTCCAGCGAGTCGATGTCGCGCAGGATCTGGCGCGCCTCCTCGAACTGCTCGGCGTTGAGCATGCGCGCACGCATCATGAAGCTCACCGCGCGGCGGGTGTCCATCACGTTGCGGCGGATGCGGCCGTTGAGGTCTTCCTCGCGGGCGATCGTGGCCAGCGCCAGGCCGGCGGCGTGGTCGTCGAAGTCCTGCTTCAGGACCCGGGCGCTGACCTTCTCCAGCTCGTCGTAGATGCCCTCGAGCGCGTCGGCGGAATATTCCGCGTCGGCGTCGTAGAGCTTGAGCAGCACGTCCTTGGCGTCCTCGATCAGCGCCGGGATGCGGCGTGCGCGCAGGCGCAGCAGGCGAAACACCGGCAGGTCCTCCGCGTGCACCGAGAACAGCACCCGGTGGTGCAGGATGAAGGCCACCCGCACGTTGCGCGGCGTCTCGCCGTCGTCGATCAGGAAGTCCGAGCGGATGTGCAACTCGCCGTTGTCCTCCTCGTAGAAACGCGCCGACTCCTCCAGGTCCTCGTCGACGATGTCGTCGGGGATCGTCAGGCCGAAGCGCGCCTGCACCCAGCCTTTCTCGGCGGGCGTGGGCGCTTCGAGATCGACCCACACCGGCTCGACGATGGCCAGCGTGGTGGGGTCGTCGATCTCCTGCTGGGTCAGGCGGCCGTTGGCCAGAGTGAAGACATTGAGCATCGCAAATCCTGCGCCGCCCCGGCAGTCGTGGCTGCGCGGGTGCGTGTCGATCGGAGGACAGGGGGAACGGGCGGGGTGGCGGGGACCGTCTCACTCCGCGCCGATGCCGCCGGGGCAGGCTGCGGAGGGACGGTCACCGAGGGTGACTGGCGTCCAAGTGATGCTCCAGAAAACCGGGTGCCGAATTATGTCATCGCCGCCCGCGGCGCTCTGGCCGGACCGGTGCACGTCAAGCTACTTGTCGCCTCAGTCACGCAGCCAACGGCCGGGTAT
>DAOLLE010000316.1:0-4533 GCA_035331205.1 Burkholderiaceae bacterium | reverse complement strand
GCTCGCCTACGCCTGGCCGGGCAACGTGCGCGAGCTGGAGCACGTCATCGGCCGCGCCGCGCTGCGCGCCGCCGGGCGGCTGGAAGACCGCCACCACATCGTCACCCTGGGGCTGGACCTGCTGGGCCTGGAGCCCGCGGGGCTGGCGACGGCGAGCGCAGCCGGCGCGGCCTCAGCGGCCCTGCCCGGCGCGACCCCGGCACCACAGGCCCCAGAGGCCCGGGGACCGGCCGGCGCCACCCTGAAGGAAGCGATGGACGCCACCCAGCGCGCTTGCGTGCAGGGCGCACTGAGCGCCAGCGACGGCAATTGGGCCGCCGCGGCGCGCCGCCTGGGCGTGGATCCGAGCAACCTGCACAAGCTGGCGCGGCGCCTGGGGGTCAAGGTCCCGCAGTGATCGGCCCCATCACGGGGCGCCCGGCGGACCTGCTCAGATCCAGCGGCGCGTGCGCTGGCGGTAGGCCTGGTAGTCGCCGCCGAACTTCTGCGCCAGAACCCGCTCCTCGGGCAGGATCTGGAAGCGCGTCACGTAGGCCACGAAGAACAGCGGCGCCAGCCACACCGCGGGCGATTCGATGCGCACCGCATAGGCCACCAGCAGCATCAGCAGGCTGAGGTACATCGGGTTGCGCGAGAAGCGGTAGACGCCGCCGGTGACCAGACGCGAGGCGCGCGTCGGGTCGATCGGGTTGATCGTCGTGCGCGACCAGGCCATGCAGGCCAGCGCCGCCAGCACCAGCAGCGCGCTGACCTGCGCGAGCCCGACGCCCAGCTGCATGCGCAGCAGCGAGGGGTCCACCAGGATCCCGCCACCGACCACATAGGCCTTCATCGACACACCCAGCACCGCCGCCACCACCGGCGCGGGAATCTTCGTCTCGAGGATTTGCAACATCGCTTTCATGAGGCCGACACCCTAGCACGCCGCCACCCCGGCTCTGCGGGCCCGCTCCCTGCTGCGTTCAGGGTGGTGGGTCCTGGCGGCGCCATGGAGTGGCCGCGGCCATCAGGGCCGGGCGAGGTCGAAGGCGGCCGGGAAATCCTGGGACTGGACCTTCTGCCGCGCCATCCGTTCCCCGAGGCGGTAGAGCGTCTCCATGTTCTCGGGGGCATCCATTTCGCTCAGGCCGGCAATCTGCCTGTCGCTCAGGCTCGCATCGAGCGCGCGCACCGCGTCGGGCGAGAGGTCGACGTTGTAGCGCAGGTAGCTCAGCAGCGCCTGGCCGCCGACGAGGTCGCCGCTCAGGTCACCGATCTCGGAGTCGATCCGGCGCGCGCGCGGGCTGCTGGACATCCACTGCAGCACCGTCTCCTGCAGACTGGAGCAGTCCTCCATCAGCGCCTTGAGCGAGTTGATCGCATGCAGGCCGGCCAGGTTGCTGCGCTCGACCTTCGGATCGGCCGAGCCGGTGCCCACCGAGACGAGCAGCAGCCGGTCCGCGCCGGTGGGCCAGCCGATGCGATAGCCCTCCAGCGTCGCGTACATCAGCGCCTGCAGCGCCGGGTTGTTGAAGGGGCTGACGCCGCCGTCGACGAACTCACCCTTCACCGGCTTGCGACCCGGCTGGTCGATGATCGTGATCGGCTCGGACTCGAAGAAGGACGGCGCTGCGGTCGAGGCGCGCACCACCTGCCAGAGCGGGTACTCGCCGTTGCCGATCACACCGCCCTCGCGCGCCGCGTAGTACTTGCCGCGGGGGTTGTTGCTGATCGGCCAGGGGCTGCCGGAGTCGAGCCGCTTGGTCATCACCATCAGGCCGGTGATCAGCGAGGGGTCGCCCAGGCGGGTGTCGGCACCAAGGACGCGCTGGAGGCCCTCGACCAGCTTGTCGTCGTCGTACTTGGCGCGCAGCAGACCGTCGCGCAGCAGGCTCTTGCGAAAGACCTCCTGCCCGAGGCGGCGATACTCGGCCAGGATCGCGTCGACCGACAGGCCCTTGGCCAGCGCGGCGGCGATGATCGCCCCGGTGGAGGTGCCGGCGATCAGGTCGAAGTAGCGCGCCAGGCGGAAGTCGCTGCCGGCGCCCAGGCGCTGGCGCAGCGTCGCCTCGATCGTCTTCAGGATGCCCAGGCTGAGCATGCCGCGCAGGCCACCGCCGTCCAGGGCGAGGATGCGCTTGGGCCGGCCGTCGTTCTCGAAATGCTGGTCGCGGGTGCGGTGTGCCATGAGACCTCCTGGGGATGGAATCGACGGCCGGGCCTGGCTGGGTCGCGGGCAACGCCACCAGCCCCGCGGGCGGTGAACTTCCAGATCCGGTCGGCTGCGGACATGCTCCCGCGTCGCGCCGGCCGCGTCAAGATGCCTCCCCCGAAGCACAAGGGGCGCCCGTGGGCGCCCCTCGATGCCGCAATGGATCCCCCGGCCCGCCCCGGACGGCACCGGGCCACCGCGGGCTGGCTGGCGTCAGGCCGCTGCAGCGCTCGGCTCGGGCAGCTGGATGCGCTGCTCGGTGCTGAACTGGTAGTCCTTGAAGACGTGTTCGGCGCTGAGCAGCTGGTAGCTGCCATCGTCGCTGCGCAGCGTGGTGTCCTTCAGCCGCCAGGTGAGCTGGCCGCAGGTCCAGATCTCGAAGTTGCGCATGTGCGTGCACAGGCAGGTCTTGTCCCAGACCTGGATGCGCTTGGCGTCCGGGTGCGCGGCCACTTCGCGGTTGTACGAGGTGACGTAGGCGCACTTGCCGTTCGCATCGAGCAGGTAGCCGTAGGCCTCGCAGTTCGGCCGGATGCCGTCGCCGATGCCCGGACTGCTCTTGATCATCCGCATCGGATAGCCGGTGGGCGAGATCTGGTTGACCTCGATGTCGTCCTCGCTGGCCTTGAAGTACTCCTGCTTGACCTCGTCGGGCAGGCCGCATTCCTTGGTCACCGTGAAGCGGGTGGCCACCTGCACGCCGGCCGCGCCGGCCTCCATGAAGGCCACCGCGTCGCTGCCGGTGAAGATGCCCCCGGCCGGGATCAGCGGGATGTCGAGCTGCTCGGCCTTCAGCCAGGCAGCGATCTCGGCGACGATGGTCGCCAGGTCGTACTGCGCCCAGTCCATGCCGAAGCCGAGGTGGCCACCGGCCAGCGGCCCTTCGATGACGACGCAGTCGGGCAGGCGGTTCAGGCGGGCGTTCTTCTTCAGGAAGAGCTGCAGCGCGCGCAGGCTGGAAACGATGATGCCCAGCTTGGCATCCCGGAAGCGCGGGTGGTCTTCCATCAGCGCAAACGAGCCCAGGTGCAGGCCGGCGGCCAGCGTGATGCCGTCGATGCCGGCGCTCAGCGCCGCCTCCAGGCGCACCTTGAGGGTGTCGCGCGGGGCGTTCATCGTCAACTTTTCCATGCAGTTGATGAACACCATGCCGCTGCCCTGCTTGCGGTTCATGGTGTGCTCGACGTGCAGGCGCGTGGCCTCGGCCAGGTCGCCGAGGTTGAACTTGACCGCCGACTTGTCGGCCGAGTCCATGTTGTACTTGTACAGGGCCTGCTTGGCCTTGACGTACTTGGTCTTGTAGCGGCGGTCGGTGACCGTCTTGATCATCGCATCCGAGATGTGGCCCACGCCGCCCAGTCGCGCCGCCTCCAGCGCCAGGTCGGAGGACGAGATGTCCACACCCATGCCGCCGATCATGATGGGCACCAGCTCGTGGCGACCCATGCGCATGCGGTAATCATCCAAACGTTTCATCGTCAGCTTTCGCGAGGCCCGTCCCGTGGGGCGTCGACCGGGTTCCGTAGCGCACGGCGGGCGCCGTGATGGGGCATCGTCGCCCCGCGCAAGGGCGTGATTTTCGCCTGAATGGCGGGCGGTTTCGCACAGTACCCGCAACGAATCGCTGCCAACCCGTCGATCCGGGCCCGATTCGCGCTTGAACCAGGCCGTGCGACCCACCAGCCAAGGCCGCGCCGCGGCGACAGCCGCAGCGCGCGCCCCTCACCTTGCGGGGAGGCAGAACCCCGATCCGCGTCAGCCGAACCACGCGAGCAGGCGGGTCGGCGACGCAGGCGCACTGCGCGTTCTCCCCTATCGAAGTCGGCCGATCGATTGCCGATCACTTCGCCGATGCCCGCAAGCCACCCACCCCACGACCCGCCACCCACCCGCGCCCGCCCGTGTCAGCCCGTCGCGTCGGGCCTGGCGGCGCTGCGCCGTGGCCATCGCGGCCCCCGGAACCTGTGTCGGGTTACCAGGGTTTTTCGTCCTGCAACGCGAGATGTTGTGAGCCTGCGTCGAGTTGTGAACAACTGACAGCGCAGCGCCGCAGCAGCTCGCTATCTTGGCAGCATTGCACCCCGGAGCAGGCAAGCCCGTCGCAGTCGCCGGCGGCGGGCAGCTCCTGAAAGCAGCCTTGACGAACGACCAGACCCCTCCTCCTGACGCCCCGGCAGCCTCGGCCCCATCGGTCCGCCCCGATCCGCCCGTGGACTCCGGCGCAGCCGGCGATCCGACGGACGACGCGCCGTCGCCCGCCACCGCAGCGACTCCGGTGGCGGACAGCGCGGCCCCCCAGGCGCCCGCCGCCGAACCCGCCCCCGCGGCGCCAACGGCCCCCT
>DAOLLE010000315.1:0-4534 GCA_035331205.1 Burkholderiaceae bacterium | reverse complement strand
GGTACTCGAGCACGCGCGAGCGCGCCCAGTACAGGTCGGTGCCGTCGTCGAACAGGATATAGACGAAGCTGTCGCCGAAGAACGAGAAGCCGCGAACCGTCTTCGCGCCGGGCACCGACAGCATCGTCGTCGCCAGCGGATAGGTGACCTGGTTCTCGACGATCTGCGGCGCCTGCCCGGGCAGCGTCGTGCGGATGATCACCTGCACGTCGGACAGGTCGGGCAAGGCATCGACCGGCGTCGTGCGCACGCCCCACAGGCCTGCGGCCGCGAGGAACAGCGTGGCCAGCACCACGAGGAAGCGGTTGGCCACCGACCAGCGGATCAGCGCGGCGATCATCGCGGCGCTCCGGTGCTGCCGTGGCCGGCGTGCGGGTCGGCCACGGCAGGTTCGCGGTCGATCGCGGTGACCACGTGCTCATCGCCCTTCTGGCGGAAGCGGAAGCGCACCGCATCGCCGGCCTTCAGCCCGCGCGCGAGGTCCGGCCGCGCGAGCTGGAAGGGCATCGTCATCGCCGGCCACTTCAGCGCAGGGACTGCTTCGTGTTCCAGGGTGATCGCCGCCGCGTCGAGCTCGACCACGCGGCCGCGGGTGGTGAACTCGCCGGTCGGCCCCTGCTGCGCGCTGGCCGCTGCTGCAGTGGTCGCGGCCGCTTCCGCCGGGGCACGCGCGGTCAGCCCTTGCAGGCTGGCCTCGGAATCGATGAGGAACTGTCCCGAGGCCACCACCTGCTGCCCAGCCTCCACCCCCTTGAGCACGGCCACCCGGCCGTCGACCTCGGCGCCGAGTTCCACTTCCACCGGGCGGTACCGGCCCGGCGCGTCGACCACGTAGACCAGCGCGCGGCGCCCGGTGCGGATCACCGCCTCGCCGGGGACGGTGACGACCTCGGTGCCCTGCCCCGCACCGAGCAGCCGAACTTGCCCGAACATGCCGGCACGCAGCCGGCCGCCGCGGTTGGGCACCTCGACGCGCACGCGCAGCGTGCGCGTGTCTCGGCTCGCCTCCGGGAGCACTGCCGCCACCTTGCCGCGCAGCACCTCGCCCGAGAACGCCACCAGCCGCAGCTCGGCGGGCTGGCCCGTGACCACTGCCGCGCCCAGCGCCTCGGGCACGGCCGCCTCGACCCACACCGTGCCCAGGCCGTTGATGCGCGCCAGCGTCATGCCGGCGGCCACCGTCATGCCTTGGCGCACCATCAGCTCGGCGATCAACCCGCCCGACGGCGCCACGATGGTCGTCACGGCCTGCGGTTGCCCGCTGGCATCCACGCGCTCGATGAGCGCGGCCGGCATGCCCAGAAGCGTCAGCCGCGAGCGGGCTGCCTGTGCCAGGACCGCGTCGCCGGTGGCCCGCACCGCGAGGTACTCGCGCTGCGCCGCCAGCCAGTCTGGGTGCAGCACCTCGGCCAGCGGGGCGCCCGCGGGGATTACGTCGCCCGGCGCACGCGGATGGACACGCTCGACGAAGCCGTTGGCGCGTGCCTGCACGATGCTGACATCGCGCTCGTTGAGCCCGACTGTACCGACCGCGTCCACCGCCGCCTGCAGCACGCGCTTCTCGGCCGTGGCGACGCGAAGGCCGAGCGACTGCATGGCCTGCGGCGACACCGCCACCGCCGACCCGGCGTCGGCACCCGCCTCGTCAGCGTACCGGGGCACCAGCTGCATGTCCATGAACGGCGACTTGCCGGGCTTGTCAAAGCGCTGCGTCGGCACCATCGGGTCGTACCAGTACAGCACCTTGCGCTCGGCGGCAGGGGCGGCAGGTGCAGCCGCCGTTGCCGAAGCGCCTGCATGGCCGCCAGCCGACAGCCACTGCGAGAGCGCCCAGCCGGCGCCGATGCCGGCCAGCAGCAACACCGCGCCGGCCACCACGGTCTTTGAGGACGAGGGGTTGGATGAAAAGCTCATCGTGTTACTCCGCAATCAGGGTGGACAGGCGCAGGCGCAGGGCGGCGCGCTGCGCGTCAAGGTCGATGGCGCGCAGCTGCGTTTCCAGCACCTGGCTGCGCGCCGTCAGCACGGCCGCGAGATCGCCACGGCCGGCCTGGTAGGCCGCCGTCGCCAGGGCCACGCGCTCGGCGGCCAGCGGCAGACCGGCGGCCCGCAGCCGCTCGGCCTGCGTGTCGAGCGCCTGCAGTTCGGCCAGCATCGCGTCGGTCTCCGCGGCATGGCGCCGCAGCAGTTCCTCGCGCTCGGCCTCGATGCGTTCGATCTCGCGCCGCTTGGCCTCGATCTGCGGCTGCTGGCGGCGATCACGTTGCCACGGCAGGTCGAAGCTGAGCTGGAACGACACCATGTCGTCGTAGCGTGGCCGCCGGCTGTACGCCACCTCCCACGACCAGTCGCCGCGCTTCTCCGCATCGGCCTCGGCCACCTCGGCCTGGGCCATCGCACGCATCGGCGCATAGGGTGCCAGCTCGGCGTGATGCGGCAACGAGCTGCGCAAGGCGTCGCCGTTCACGTCCATAGCCGGCGCTGCGCCCTGCAGCGGCGCAGCGGCACGCTCACCGATCCATCGGCGCAGTTCCACCCTCGCCTTGCGCACGTCCCGCGCCAGCTCGTCGGTCCGGTCGGCGATGGCCAGCGCTTCCTGGCGCGCCATCGTCAACTCCGCGGGCATGGCCGAGCCGGCGGCAATGCGGGCCGGCAGCGTGTCCTGCAGCAGCCGGTTCTCGCGCTGGAGGCCGGCCACCTGCGACAGCCGGGCCTCCGCGAAGTGCACAGCGAGCCAGGCCAGGCCGGCTTCGCGGCGCACCGCGAGTTCCGTGGCCGCCAGCGTCGCCCGATCGCGCTCGATGCGGGCCTGTGCAACCTGCTCGCGCGCATCGCGCTTGGCCCGGTTGGGCATCTCCTGCATCAGCGCAATGCGCTGCATCGTGCCGGCATCGCGCGTCGTGCTCCAGCGATCCGGCCCGGCGATCGGCAGGTTCTCGATGCCGACGGACAGGCGCGGATCGGGCAGCGTGGACGCCGCTGGTGCCAGGGCCGACGAGCCGGCCAGCGTGGCCTGCTGCGCACGCAGTGCCGGTGCCGCCTGGCGCGCCAGCTCGAGCGCCTCGGCATAGCTCAGCGACGGAGCGTCAGGGGCAGCCCACGCAGCGCTGGGTGTCAGGGCGGCCAGGCCCAGCACCCACGCCAAGGCCAGGGTGGACGGCTGGCGCCGCCCGGCGTGCCGGCGCGGCACGCGAACGTTGAATCGAGACACGACACTCTCCTTCGGATCGAACGCACGGCGAACGCAAGAGATCCGGGTGCGCCGAGACAGCGCACCCGGACCCAGGTCCGCGGGTCAGTTCCGAAGGACGAGGAAGGAGAGGTAGAGCGGCGGTGACCCGACGGGCGGCCCGTCGGCCACCGAGGCGGGCATCGTGGCCGCCAGCTGGGCGGCCTCGGCCACGTCGACGATGCCGACCAAGGCGGCGCCCACCGCCATGGCCGGCGGCGCGTCCGGCGCGGCCACCTGGCTGTTCACCGAGGTCTTGCCGGTCTCGCAGTGGGCCTTGCACAGCTGCGGCTGGTCCGGGTCCATGCGCGTGGGCATGCTGCCCTCGCAGTCCGGCATGGCCGCCATTGCGGCCGCAACGTCGTCAGGCGCCGGCGAGAGCTGCGGGCAGGCGTACGCCGCCGTGGCCAGCTGCGTGAACAGCACCAGGGCGATCAGCCAGCCGGACAGCCAGCCGCGATGACGACGCAACGCGCGCATGAACCGAAGTCTACGTTCCCCCCGGCCATCGCGCCTTGTCCCGCATCAAGCGCTCCGCACGTGTGCCTCAGCGCGTCAGCAGGAGGTTCAGGTCGACAGCCTGGCCCGACTTGTTGGTCCACATCCAACAGTAGTCCTGGTCAAGTACCACCTGAAGGCGCCCGCTGGCGCCGGCCAGGGCATCGCGGCGCTCCGGGTAGCGCACATCCTTGCCCTCGTGATAGTGGATGTTGAAGTTCAGCGGGCCACTGGCCTCGAAGCGCCAGGCCACTGAATCGGCCCGGGCGAGCTTGCCGCAGACCTCGGCGAACTTGCCCGGGGCCACGCTGACACGGCGTTCGAAGCGGCCCTGTTCGTTCCAGGCGATGTCGATGATGTCGGCCCGCGCTGCGGTGGAGCAGAGGATCGCCAGGCTCAGAGCAACGGATATGCGATGAATCATGCGCGTACTGTAGAGACAAAGCCGGACCAGAGATGCGGCTCACCGCGCGCTCGGCGCGGGCCCTCGGATCGGCCCCGGAAAGGCTGCACGGGCGTCCTCTGCCATCCGCCGCGTGCACCACGCCGCGTAGTAGCGACCCACGAGACCCCCGAGCAGGCGGGCAAGGCCTCGCCCCGGCCGCGCATAGTCGATGAAGACGACCAGTCGCGAGCCCCCAGTGAACGGTTCGATGCTGAAACCCATCCGGTAGGCGCCGATGACCAGCAGGGTCGGTTCGCCCACGGTCTCCCAGACCTTGCGCTGCGGTGGGGCGTGTTCGGTCACCACTTCCTCGAGCCCGAGCCGCACACCCAGGACACGACCGCTCATCCGGATGACCGAAC
>DAOLLE010000314.1:3359-4538 GCA_035331205.1 Burkholderiaceae bacterium | reverse complement strand
GGTGCTGCAGGTGCATTCCGACGCGCGCATCCTGATCGTCGGCCAGGCGCCGGGGGCGCGGGTGCACGCCAGCGGCGTGCCCTGGGACGACGCCAGCGGCGAGCGCCTGCGCGCCTGGATGGGCGTCGACCGGGCGACCTTCCACGACGCCGAGCGGGTCGCGCTGATTCCGATGGGCCTGTGCTACCCCGGCCGCGGCGCCGGGGGCGACCGCCCGCCCCGGCCCGAATGCGCGCCGCTGTGGATGGATGCCCTGCTGGCGCAGCTGCCGCGCATCGAACTGACCCTGCTGGTCGGGCGCTACGCGCAGCGCCGCTTCCTGGCCGCGCAGGGCCCGCGCAGCCTGACCGAGACCGTGCAGCGCTGGCAGGACGTGGCGCCGGCCTACCTCCCGCTGCCGCATCCGTCGCCGCGCAACACGCCCTGGCTGCAGGCGCACCCCTGGTTCGAGCGCGACCTGCTGCCCACGCTGCGCAGCCGGGTGCGCGAGCTGCTCGACCGCTGAGGGCCGCCTCGCCCGGCCCGAGGCCGTTCCGAAACTCAGGCCAGCGCCACCCCAGCCCCGGCCGCGAGGACGGCCGGGTGGTCGAGATCCACCTGCTGCCCCGCGGCGAGCAGCTGCTGGCGCAGGTGGCCGGCCAGCACCGCGACGAGCTGCACCGCCTGCTGGGCGAATTCGCGCCCACAGCACCTGCAATGCCAGCGGGCAACCCGCCCTGAACCGGCGCAGCAGGCGGGGTTGGCGCTCGGCGCGGGTCACCGCTACCATCCAGGGCGAGAGGAGTCCGACGTGACCCGCAGCACCCGCCTCGATCCCGCCACCCTGGACGCGACCCGGCGCTTCCGCCAGCGCCTGGACCGTGATTTCGACGTGGCCGGGGTGATCGTGTTCGGCAGCCGTGCGCGCAGCACGCACCGGCCGGATAGCGATGCGGACGTGGCCGTGCTGCTGCGCGGCGCCCACGAACGGCCCTTCCTTGCGACCAAGCTGGCGTTGTCGGACGTTGCCTACGACGTGCTGCTGGACACCGGGGTCAACATCTCGCCCTTGCCCATCTGGATGGACGAATGGGAGCACCCGGATGACTATGCCAACCCGCAGCTGCTGAAGAACATCGCTCGCGAGGGCGTGCGCGTGTGAGCGCTGCGCCATTGACGTCCGAGGCCTTGCTGGCGAAA